>NZ_JJOV01000050.1:0-57304 GCF_000979385.1 Methanosarcina sp. 2.H.A.1B.4 | reverse complement strand
GGAAATAGTGGTAGACAGTTTGCCATGGTGGAAATTCGTGTGGTAACATTCGCCATGCACAACCAGAACGTAGCAAATAGAATATGCCATTCAATATTTTTCGATAGGGGTGAACACGTTTTTTGCCTCGATTAGTTGGGGGATTTGGGATATGAGGCTTGATTAGTTTCCATTCTTTATCAGATAAATCGCTAGGATAAGGAAGTCTTTCAGTATGTTTTGACATTGACGAACAATCGTGGTACAGGTATTATTTAATTTTAAGACAGCCTCTTAGAAAACCTGTTTTTTGAAATAACAAATTTCTGGCTCACCCGAATCTGTCACGCTCAACGCAGGAGAGCGGTCTTACAAAACAGCCTGTGAGGGACGGGGTATTCGTGATCCTCCGCACTCCATTAGTAATAAGAGAGTGGGCCTGTATAAAGTTCGTCAAAAAAAAGAGTTGCTTTTGGAAAAGGGATTCCCCTTCTCCAAAAGCTGTGGTCAACGTTTATTCGGAAGAAGGAGCCGGATCATATAAACTCCTATAACCAGGACTATCAAACTAAAGATCGCCTGCATAAGTGCCTGGTACCTTGGATGGAAAAGGGCAATTATCGCTTCTTGCATATTGAAGAAAAAAGAGAAAAGGGCGATGAAAATCAGCGCCACAAGGACGACCAGCACTGCTGCATTTACGAGTTTTTTAAACGATGCATCATTATTGTCCTGTGCATCCCCTTTCCCCGGCTTTCGGACCTCCATAGCCTGATGATCCGTATCCTTTTCCTCAACGCAGGAATTACCTTCTTCTCCAGCCATATAATTCCTCATTCCCATCTTTCTTACTCTTCGGGTCTTTCCTGTGCATAACACATGCTGTCAGCAAGAGGGCTGCAAATACGATCGAACCCTCAAACCCAGGAGTATCTTCTTTTTCCGGGGCTTCAACAGGCATGCCTTCTTCCATAAGCGGGTAATTTTTGGTAACTTGCCGCTCTATCTGATCCATTTTTATTGGTTCAGGAACTTCGGACGTGACTATTTCCCGGCCATTTTCTTCCACAGTAACCGAAAATGTATATTCGTCCCTTCTAAGGAGCACAAAGCGCACATGCCCTCTAAGCCGGCTTGAACCTTTGACAATCCCGAGTTCGTCACTTTCAGTATATGCGGTGTAGGGATCGGTCCTTGCAGTGATCACCATGGTCAGAGCTTTGGAATCTCCTCCCTGATTATAAACCCCCGGAGAGATATCCACCACAACCTTTGCGTCCCTATCAGTGAACTGGGTAATTACAAGGTTCATGTCAGTAAGCAGGATATCGGCCGGCTGGTCCGCGAAGGTTTCCGTTTTTATTGTAACAAACCTGCCCCCTGAATCAAGAAGCTGGCCTTCCTTGAAAAGCTGGACCTCAACCTCATAATCCCCTGGGTCCGCAACCCCCAGAGAAACACTATTGTAGGCCAGGGACCGGGCTTTGATATAACCCATGTCGAGATCTTTTTCTGCCACAATCAGCCGGGTTTCCTGATCAATGATCTTGACTTTAACGGAAAGCATCGAACTGTCAGTGTTCTGGTCATTCCGGATATAAGGGGTGACCGTCAGAAGAGCACCCTCACCCTGCGGAGTGGACATCACATCCACATCCTGGATGAAGATCTCCTCATACTCCCTGAAAACGCCTCCCTGCTTCTCAAAACAGCCGGAAGAGAAGGTTAAAACCAGGGAAATGCTGATAAAAAATCCAATAAAAAATAATAGGGGAGATTTTTTAGATTTAATCGAAACCCTGAATCCCATGGAAACCAAACCCATATTATAGTTTTACTTTAAGCACAAGGGTCTGGGAATCAATAAGATAATCACCCTGCATCAGATTTACATACACATCGGTCTCCCCGTTGGGAGCGTCGTTCAAAACTGGAAGCTTCACACCCCAGGTATAGGAGGTCCCACCCTTTGCCATCGCCTCAGTGATGTTAATGCTCGCATTGTCTCCAATTAGCTTATTTTCAATGTCAACAAGCACGTACATGGATCCACCTGTTATGGTTGTCTGTCCATGATTTTTAGCAGAGAATTTCACAGTGACGTTTTCACCTTTCTCAGTTTCCCAGGTCGAAACAGGAGGTGCTGCACGCAGCTTGTCGATGCTTTCGGCAAAGCCTACGAACTGCAGCTTCGCATCAGGAAGGACAACGGTCTGAACAGGCACGGCCTTTGTCCTGATTACGGGTTTTCCCTCTTCATCAATACCCGAAGCATACGACAGGATCAAGATAGAGGTATTTTCAACCCCGCCAAAAGAAGGAGCCATAACCCTGAAACTGACAGAAGCCCGCTTACCTGCAGGAATATTCACCTGTGAGCTTGACCCGACAATCGTAAAAGGATCAAATGAACTTACAGACACCGTATCAATCGCCTGGGCGCTGTTGTTGTTGAATACGGACACGGAAACATCCTGCTCATTAAACTCCTTGATAACCAGGGGTTCTGTGCTCACATCCAGATCTTCAGAATCAACCGGAGAAGTCGTTGATTCGCAGCCAGATACAAAGATTACTGAAACGAGTACTATCAAAGCCAGAAACTTCTTCATATAAGTACCTCCTCAAATTTCAAAGTCCAGTATTTCTGGAGTTAAATAGCGATGAGTAGATGTGACTCCTTAGACCCCTTAACCCAAAGATCGAAAATAAGCCTGAACATACCCAGTAAGCCGGAGCTTTAGTTTTTAACATATTTCCACTATCAATAAAATCTACATATGAACATATAACGTTTACTACTCATAGCCCGGTATATATATAAATATTTAATATATAAAAGCGGAATAAAATTGCGTGCGGCCCCCCTCCATGAACAGGCTGTCCTGCAATTACCGCCAGTAAGAACTGAATTCCTTCTTTTTCGATTTAGAGGCTTTAGATACCTTATACTTTACATGTTTTTGCCCTAAAAATGAATTGTCGGACAACCTGCGAAGGACGGAATATTCGTGACCCTCCGCACTCCCGTAATAATAAAAATTACATGAAAAGAGCAAATACTAAATAAGATAGAAAAATCGGTACGAGTACAAACAAAAGAGAATTAAGCACGCATTAACAGCACTGTTTTTACTCAAATTTTCATGACAGATCGGCTACAGCATTCGTGGCGAGAGAGGATACAGCCTGAAGAAATCAGCCGATAAAAAATTAAGTTTTTAGAGAAACTCAAGGCATAGGCATACGTAATATTCTCTTGCAATTCTTTTAAGCCAGTCTGGAACAATGCAGTACCTGTCAACAATAAGCTCATTCAGGTAGTAGAGGGACTCTTCAGTTTTGCATTCACTGAGCCTCTTTAAAGCCGTCCTTCTCCCCCATGCAGATCTCTCGTTGTCAAGAGCTTCAAGATAAAGCTGGTATTCTTTGCTGTCATCCATTAAAGTAAAATTATCTACCAAAGAATATAAATATTTGTATCCGGTGTCGGAAGCAGCAATATCCAGAAGGTTTTCAAAAGATTTTCAGAGACTGCAATTGTAGATTTCGATGGACAGGACAATTTTAGGACTTTTCAACGTATCCGAATAGTGAACCTTCAGAATTCCGGGTAAATCTAAAAAAATAAGGATTTTTCTGAAGAAAAGGTCAGGGTAATCAAAAATCGATCCCTGAAAAGAAAATAAAAGGGAATCCCCTTTATACAGTGATCCGTAAAAAAGTGTTATCAGGTCGTAGAGTATAAAAATAGGAAAGGAGAATTCCCATGCAATGATCAGTTGATGAGAATTCCTGCACAAGGTTTTTTGTTCGCTATGCTGACGAAGTAAGTAATAATTCTTCAAAAAAGATATATAATTACCGGCATTGAAATTTCAATATAGGTAACATATTGGCTCACATTGAAATGTTTAACGCCAGCAATAATTTTAAGAGCTTCACTAATTTTTTACATCTCAAAATTATTTTGAATTAAACGATGAAAAGTGGAGGACCAGGGAAATAATTACTAATTTAACAGATGTCTTTCCGTGTGTGGGACATACGTATTCAACTATACTTAAGTGCTAATTTATACTTATCTTCACTCATTTATACTTATCTGTACTCCTTATTTTACCTAAGTTTCACATTTTATTAAGTTTTATTTCCTGAAGGTTGTATTCCCATTCACTGGTCATCGGTTAAGGACTTTGAAGGCAATTTTCCAGATATCTCTATGCAAAAGTGGGGAAAATACTCTATATAAATACTATATATGGACTTTCTGACGGTCTAACTATCACAGCAATATACTGTTATCATATCCTCATTAAGCGATCACTCACTGAGTAAAGCTAATGATAGAGATCTTTTCCTTAAAAAGGTGGCAAATAGAACACAAAAGGCGGCTGCACAGATCATTCCTGCCGGATATGAGATACTGCCTGGTAAGCCTAACCCCTCAGGAGCTTGTAAGATGTATGTTGTTACCACTGCTGTCATAAATGTAGCCGGGATGGTAGCGATCCAGTGAAATTTGTCGTTATTTGACAAATATACCGCAGATGTCCAGAGAACTATGGTAGCCAATACCTGATTCGAGAACGCGAAGTAACGCCAGACTTTACTGAAGTCGATCAGGGTCAGACTGAACCCCATGGCAAATATTGGAAAAGCTATTATTAACCTGTTCTTTAAAGGTCTCTGGTCCAGGTTCATGGCATCAGCTATGGTCAGACGTGCACTCCTGAAGGCTGTATCTCCGGATGTGATGGGACAGGCAATAACTCCCAGGATAGCGAGAATTCCTCCTGCAGGCCCCAGCAAACCCAATGACACATTTTTTACCACCAGGGCAGCACCTCCTGCGGCAGTTATTTCACTCAGGCCGGCTACTCCTCCCGGAAAAAAAGACATTGCAGCAGCAGCCCAGATAAGGGCGATAGCCCCCTCTGCTATCATGGCCCCGTAAAAAATACGCCTGCCATATTTTTCATTTGTCAGACATCGGGCCATTATTGGGGACTGGGTCGAGTGGAACCCACTAACAGCTCCGCAAGCGATGGTTATGAAAAGCATAGGCCACAAAGGAAGGCCGTCAGGATGGAAACTCCTGAAGGCTATTTCAGGGATCTCATATCCTTTGATGAGAAGCATGGAGCCGATGCTTAATGCCATAATCAACAGGACAGCTCCGAATAAGGGATAGATACGGCTTATGATCTTGTCGATTGGAAAGACAGTGGCTGCGAAGTAATACAGGAGGATAAGGACCAGCCAGAAATTCGGGTGGGCCAGCAGCCCTGTGAACCCCAGATTTGTCAGAAGTCCTGCCGGCCCGGACATAAACACCGTTCCTATAAGTATGAGCAAGATGACAGAGAACGCAATCATGGCAATCCTCGCCTGTCTGCCTAAATAGATCCCCACAATTTCTGAAACGCTTTTTCCCTCATGACGGATACTTAACATCCCGGAAAAATAATCATGCACTCCGCCTGCAAAAATACTTCCCAGGACGATCCACAGGAAAGCAGCAGGACCGTATAAAGCTCCCAGAATAGCGCCATATATGGGGCCCAGGCCAGCAATGTTGAGAAACTGGATGAGGAATATGCGGGACCAACCGAGGGGGACAAAATCGACCCCATCTTCCTGGGTGTATGCAGGTGTCCTTCGTGAGGGATCAGCTCCAAATACATTTTCGACAAACACACCATCAGAAAAATAACCTAGCACAAGAGCGACTAGAGAAAGCAGGAAACTTATCATATTATTTAAAAATGAATCTTTTTATTATTTGTTGGTTTCCCTTCAAAATTTTTAGCAGCAGTTTTAATAAATCTAATGCGTTTCTTATAGTACTCAGTCTTATAGTACTCAGAGAGTTGATCTTTTTAGAATTATTATGTTAAAATAAAATATAAAGTAGGAGTTATACAGAGCTTGAGTTTTCTTAAATTCTTAATAAATTTGATATAGTATTAACTAATATTATTAAATAATTAATATGCCACGATAATTATAATAGCAATTCGTTGAGACTGGGAGAACAGGATTCAGGCGTCACTTAGATACGAAGCTAAGAACTGAAACATGAATCAAAAATTCAGTCCTTACTGTACTAAGGGCTCGTTACAAAATAACCTGAATAACGCACAATTATTTTGGAAGTTGATTGAGTGGCTTGCTTGTGAAAATAGGGATTACAGCATAAAAATTTATATGCATTTACAGATATTATTTCGCTGTGGATCCTAATTTGAGCTTCCAATAAACCCTGATTTCGGTCTCTTCGCTGATTTCTGTCTTTTCGCTGATTCATGCCTCTTCGCTGTTTCGAGTGGATAATTCCATCCATTTTTTAAATATATTTGACAGGTGTTACAATATGAATCATTTTAAAAATGTACTTTGTGTTCTGTTCATCACTGTTCTCTTGCTGGCAGTTTCCGGCTGTGTGCAATCAGAAGAAAAAGGTGTTATTGAACAGAAAGGTGTTATTGAACAGAAAGAACAAACAATTGAAGAAAATCAGACCGATCTGTTAGCCCAGAAAGAGTATACAATGTCCCGGGTCAATGCAGCTATTGACCTGATAGAGGAAAAAGGAGAGCTTGCATTTCCCGATTTCAGAGAAAAAGACAGCCAGTGGTATCATAATGATTCCTACATCACCGTCTGGAAAACTGAAGGAATACGTATTGTCTTCCCTCCAAAAACAAGCGGCGAGGGCGAGAATGTGAGCGATCTTAAAGACTACAACGGCAAACCGTTAGGCAGGATGCTCATAGACACTGCTTTAAGCGAAGAAGGCGAGGGATGGGTCAATTATGACTGGCCAAAACCAGGTGAGACAGAACCTTCAAAGAAGTGCACATTCGTCAAGAGAACTTCTATCGGTAACCAGACATACCTTGTTCATTCCGGCTTTTACGTAGATGGCTACATCTATAACAAAAACTTTGAAGACATTGAAGATATCAACTACTTTGGAGACGCAACCGTTAGAAATCTGATCAACCCGAATAGAGTTGAAATGGATATGGACCTGGATTACAGCATTGCACATTTTCTAGTTAAACCAGGTGATCCCCTTGCCACCCTCATTATGAAGAACCCGGAAACATATTATGTTCTTGAGGGTGAAGGCATGCTCTACATAGAAGATGTACCATTTGAACTGAAAAAAGGAAAACTTGTCCTCGTACCTGCAAACGCAAAGCAATACATCGAGAATACCGGAGATGTTGACCTTGAGTTACTGGTTATAAACCAGCCTGCATGGGAAGCGGCTAACGAGGTAATTCTGGAGTGATTTTTCACTCCACTTTTTTAAAGAGATTCCACATTTATGAAGAATTACTGTCAACAAAAAACGAATCCATGAGTGATTATCTAACGCTTGACCGATGATGTATGTAATTCACTTTACTTTTTGATACCGAAGGTCTGTGAAGGTTGATAGTTTTTATCCGGGTGCGCAGAAATGCTTTTCTCTCAGGACTAAAATGTGGAGATTTAATTCATGCTTCGGGATAAGTTATTACGGAAATTAATTTCAATCCATTGTAGAGGCTCTGCGTGATTTGTAGGAGATTATATCCGGAGGGATTGATTCTGAAGTGCTGCAACTTGATTGAAGGAATCGGATTTTAAATTTGATTCAAAGGAATTCAGGGGTTAGAATCTCATCCCTCGCACTAAATTAAGGGGATATATGCAACGTTGAAAAAGTGTACGCTATTTTTTGAGGCTAGAATTCTATAAAATATGGACTAATTTATTAATCCATTCAAAATAATATTCATCGTGAAAAAGGATTTCTTTTTCTTCATTTCAAATTAGTAATAAAGTTTAGTAAAAATAATTCAAATATTATATTTTTTTACAAACCAACGTTACTATGTATACACTATTTGTACATTATTTTATTTTAGGGGGTGCATTAATGACAAAGATTAATGGAAATAGTACTGCATTCATCATTGTGGATGCACAGAACTTTGTTCTTCATGAAAACGGGTTTGGTGCAGGTTGGGGTGCCTGGAAATTTGCTCAGGAAAAGGATATGGTGAAAAGAACTGCCAAAGCCATAGAAAGATTCAGGGCAGCAAAGATACCCGTAATCTTCGTTGTAATGGAGCTGCGGCCTCAGATATCCCAGGCTCTGAATAATAACCTACCGAACATCGATTTCTGGAAACCCATTAAGGAAATGGACTTCACTCAAATAAGTCATGAAGAAGGAGAATTCCAGGGGAGGATCATAGATGAATTCAAGCCTCATCCGGAAGACCTCATAGTCGCCAAACACCATACAATGAGCGGTTTTCACAATACGGATCTCGACCGGATACTCATGGCCTTGCACTGCGATACCCTGCTCTTTGGAGGTGCTGTGACGAACCTCTGTGTTGAAGGTACGGTGAGGGGAGCTTTTGACAGGGGATATAATTGTGTTGTCCTGAGTGACTGCGTTGCTTCGATTAGCAAAGAGGCTCAGAACTTTGCTACAGATGTGATCTTCCCTATGTTAGGTAAGGTTTGTACTTCTGAGGAACTTGAAATATCATGAAGAAACTTATTAGAAGAAGTAAAAATTAGCAGAGTGTTGAGTAAGTATTTTAGAGGAATTATGGTATGACTCTTGTGTTTCGGGATTGATGAGAGTATATGAAAATCAAGCATTAGATCCACATGTAAACAGAGAAAGGTTCAGAGAAGAATGGTTTGAATAAAAAGAGTAGATGGAAAAACAGTAAAGAGAGGAGGAAAATAAATCTTAACCGATGACCAATGAATTAGTTGTTATTCTTCCTGAATGACCGTAAATTGCATCTCACATTCCTTCTTTTCACCTGCCGCGCTCCACTCGAACCCGCCCGCGTACAGTAGATAATAATGAAATCATTAGCCGCGCCGGGAAGTCTGATCCCCGAATATCAACCATATAGCCGAAGACTACCAGAATTTTGGCTTCAGAAAAATTCCTGCAGGTCAGCAGGAAAGTGAAAGTATTCGGTTGAGCTGTTTAAAAGACAAATATAAAAAAAATCGATTAATTCATTACGGAGCGTTTCATCCTCTCAGGAAGAAATTGAAAAAATGATTGATTAATCCTTTCAGTCCGCTATATAACTTTAGGGGGGTAAATGCAAACAAATAGTAAGAAACATATCGCTAAATTAATCTCGCGTTAGATGATTGCGATTTTAAACAAAAAAAGAATTTTAGTAATATAAAAAGTAATTTATAAAAAATGGAAGGGGTAAGTCAACTTTTAACTTTATCAAATCATTTAATAACAACAGTCTTATGCTTTAATTATAAGTGTTTTATGAACCCACAACAATCCATTATAACCAGTGCACCTGATAGTCAGACCACTAATATAATAACCAGTCTTTGGAAACTTATGTACCGGATTTTTTAGTTGTGGAGTAATTTTTGTTCCTGAGAGAGAAGTTCCATCTCCAAAGTCCCATCTGATATAGGTCTCTTTACCTCTTGAAAGATCCTTAAATTGTACTATTCGTGGATCAGTACTTGAAGCGGCTACTGCTGTATAATCAATGGAATTACCTCCGCCGGTTAGACGTTGTGTTGCTGGAGGAGTTCCTGCACCAAGGGGCGTTTTGTATATAGTAAGTGATGCAGAGGCTGCTGTAGACAATAAAGTCAACACCGTTAATACGGTGAAAACAGATAATGTTATTTTCCATATAGACTTTCTATTAGTTTTCATTTTATTTCTCCTGTTTTTTTTCTTAGTTTGGTCCGGGAACACCCGTAATCAAAAATAGTAGAGACAGTTAACATATAAACATACTTATATTTTTGAGATCGAATAAAAAACGCGATGCCGATTTAAAACTTTATAAAGCTTTATTTTTGTCCCTAAAACATTATAACACTCTAAATTAATTAAAGAATGTTCTCAATTGTTACAAGTTTAAAAATAAGGATTATGAGAAGGTTATATAGTAATAGATCTTAAGACAGTTCTTTATTTCCAGCAAGAATCGACGCATCTGTGGAAGGTCAGCTTTGACCCCTTGACTTTAAAACTTAACTCCCCTTAAGCCTTAACCTGACCTCCCAAAACCAGTTTTTCCCATGCCTTAACCCGCTCCAAAACGTGGTTGTTAAGGGTGAAAGACATATGGGTGAAACATATCACTTTTTATTTTCCTGTTTCTTGCCTGGGCTGGTTCCTGGCATAGCTATGCTGTCCCAAAGCCGGTCCGCTTCGAGCCTGTCTTCTTCGGTTAAGGGGGTGCCTGACTGAAGATTACACCTTCGCTGGTCGCTATAAAATGCCGCCGGGGGTCATATGGGTGCAGATCTATGCCTTCCCCGTCCGGTTCTGCCATGCTGGGCCACATCTTATCCATTGCAGCCTGATATTCTTCGTAAGTCATGCCATCCGGATATACCCATTTGGGGTCGAACCTTTGGAAGAACAATGAATGCTGGGTAATCACATCATCAAAATAGGCAAAAGTATAAAGGGAGAGTTCACCGTTATAAGCGATTACTAACATTTAAGCAGTAAATTAATCTTAACTTTTCTGAAGTTGTGCTTATAGCTCTTAATTGTTTTTAATATATCTTAAATATATAAATGTGAAAAAGCAATTAAGTAGCTTTTTCAGACAAATCACGGAAAGTATAACTATGAATAATTTTAAAAAACTAGGTCTCAGTAATGCTGTTTTGAAATCAATAGATGAACATGGCTTTGAAAGCCCTACAGCAGTACAGGAAAAATCAATTCCCCTAATACTTGCTGGGGAAGATGTTATAGCCGGATCCGCAACGGGTTCCGGAAAAACACTCGCATTTGCTTCCGGCATATTACAAAATTCCGAAAAAGGAAAAGGAATTCAGGCTTTGATCCTGACCCCCACAAGAGAACTGGCGGAGCAGGTGGCAAATTCGTTCAGGAAATTCTCAAAATACGACCCGTTAAATATCGCATCTATCTATGGCGGTGTAGGGATCAATCCACAAATTAAAGAATTAAAGAATGCCGAGGTTGTTGTGGGAACACCCGGTAGGCTGCTCGATCATATCAGCAGAAATACTATCAAATTCAATAATGTGAAAACCCTTGTCCTTGATGAAGCAGACCATATGTTTGATCTGGGATTCAAAGCGGATGTAGAAAAAATTATCAAGGAATGTCCTCAAAACAGGCAGACCCTTTTGTTCTCTGCGACAATTACAAAAGATATTGTCCAGCTTTCCCGCAAGTACATGGAAAACCCGGTTCGAGTATCAGCAGAGTCTTATATCGACCCGCAAAAATTGAATCAGGTCGTTTATAAAGTACAGGATGAAATGAAATTATCTCTGCTCGTGTACCTTCTACAAAATGAGAAGTCAAACCTCGGGATGGTTTTCTGTAACACAAAAAGAAACACTGACAAAGTCGCAAAAAACCTGAGAAAATCAAGTATCAATGCCGTGGCAATTCATGGAGGATTGACACAGAACGAAAGAACTCGCATAATGGAAAAATTCCATTCCGGGAACATAGGTGTCCTTGTATGCACAGATGTAGCCGGAAGAGGACTTGATATACAGGGTGTTTCCCATGTTTACAATTATGATATTCCCAGGGAGAGTAAACAGTATATTCACAGGATTGGAAGAACTGCACGAGCAGGAACAGAAGGAAAAGCGATAAATATCCTTTCCAAAAATGACCATGCTAATTTCATGAGTGTGCTGAAAGACAATGATGTAGATATTAAGGAACAGGCACTACCTGCTCTGAAGAAGATTGTAATTGAAAGACCGGAAATAAGATTGCCAAAGCCGGTAAATAGGATGAACAACCCCTCCAGAAAAGGTCAAAAACCCAGGCACAAAAACTATTAAACACCGTTCGTCTGTGCATTGCATTATAAAATTGCATTATAACTAGCCATTGATCGATTGGCATCGGCAGGAGCAATGGACTGCTCCTGCAAAAACCCAGGCACGAGAATAAGAACGACGGGCAGTTCGTGCCACTACGATGTCAAAATGTACCCTTCCGATGCCTTCGGACCAATGGGCAGAGATCGTTGACTGCGGGGGGAGATTTATGCTAAAATCAAATTGCGTGCGGCCACTCCAACCTGAACAGGCTGCCCGATAATCATCTTCAGTAATAATTATATTCTAATTGAATTCCTTCTTCTCCAATTTAAAAGCCTTAAATGCCTTTTTTACCATCTTTTTATCCTGAAATTGAATTGTCGGACAGCCTGTAAAGGTCAGGGTATTCGTGACCCTCTGCGCTCCCGTTGTAATAAACAATAAAACATTTTCACATGATATCGAGACAAAAGAACTGATTACAACGCTCATCGCCATCGGTTATCTGATCAACCACGTAGCCAGCATGAACGGAGTAAACTTCGCACGAGAACTGGTTACAATGCTCATAGCTATCGGTTATCTGATCAAACGCATAAGCAGATGAACGGTGTAAACGTCTAAAAACATCACTCGATATCACAAAACTGATATGCTCATTGAGTTCTCTGAACGAACTTCTCTTCTAAATAAAACCTTCAAAAGAAAGCCAGGCTTCAATCAGTACCCGATCACCCGACCAGGCACCGACATTAAACGGCATCTTAAGACACCAACACATTAAAAAACGAAAGGCTTGAATTTGTATATGATTATGCGATTTTCACAGTAAATCACTGTTGGAGTACATCACCATAAGATTCAGGTATATCGGAAATAGCTTCTGCTTTACGAGCTTTTCTTTTAACCTGGAATGGTGTTTTTATAGGCTGGATTCTTTTGAAGTTGTTAAACTTGAAATTTACATTGAAAATAATATCCAGTGTATAGAGAGTTTTAGAAACAAGAGTTTTAGAAACAGAGACATTTTTAGTTTATCCGATTCTGATCAGGACAAAATTGAGGATTTATTCTGGTCTTCTTTTCACTTTTTTGAAAGACCGCTCTCCTGCGTCGAGCGGGACAAGAACGATGTGAGACAGAGAGTAGAGCTGTAAGGTGAAGATTTCAAGATTTAGAATTTCAAGCCAGCCAGACCTGCAGTATTTTTGCTCTAAAAATTCGCAGGACATTCGACTGAAATAAATTTATTTAGATCTCACTTATAGCATTGCTTCTGGAATCAGCTTACTATGGGCTGCGTACCGCGACTTATTCAATTACCGGTCCTTTTGCCAGTACGGTTATAAACAGCCCTTTAAATATAGCAGTACTCGCTCTAATATTCGTTTCCAGCTTTGTGATGGCCTTAAACACGATATCTAAAAGAGAAAGAGCATGAAAAGACAGATCACAAGTCTTTATAAAAGCTACAGCAGCTTACAATCTTCCATATTTCTTGTGCGCCTGTTCAGCTGTGAGAATATCAAAAACATAAACTTTCTTTTCGTCTTTATCTACGTTGTAGAAAATGCGAAAGTTTCCTACTCTGAGGCGGTATGAAACTTTTCCGGCACCCTTAATTTCTTTTTTGTTTCCCCCACTTCCGGGAAAAGGATCATTAAGTTCTTTAATTGCCGATTTAATGTGTTGTTTTAGCTCTGAGGGTATCCTGTCAAATAATTCTGGAAGCACCAGGACATCAAAGCTCATCTACACTCACAAACTTTTCTTTGTTTTCATTTACTACTTTTTGACCGTATTCTACGAGCCGGTTTCTGTTATGCTCGATGATCAGTTTCTCGATGACGGTATTGTAATCGTCTCCCATAGATCCGATAGCACGTAGCTGGTCGCGTGTTTGTTTTGTTATTTGTATGGTGGTAGTCTCAGCCATATTCTTCATTATAATGGCTATAGTACTTATAGTTTATATATGGAAAAAATACGGGAAAAAAAATCAAAACGTCGAGAATAAAACCACTCGAAAAACAATTGAGTCCTGGATGTTAAAATGTGAAATTCCTGAATATAGCATATACAGTAGGCAGGGTCACGATCCAAAAACATCTCTAATGCATTATCAAAGCCTGTCTTTCACCGATTACGAAATGAGAGATATTAAGAAGCGATTTGCAGAGTGGGGAATATTGAGTTCATAAGAGCTTGAAAACGAGATTGATAAGATATGCAATTCATCGAGAAAATAGATTCGACCCTTTGTAAGGATTCTTGAGGGCTTTCTGCACAGAAGTCAGAGAGAATCAATGAGAATAGTTAAACAAATCAACAGATTTTTAGAGCATTGAATGAAAAATATAGACTGCTTAAAAGCATATCATTTCAAGATAAATCAATCTCTTTTTTAGTATGCCTAATCTATCACAATAAAAGTGTAAATTGCTGGTGGTGTGACGATGAATAAAAAAAATATGATTCTGGTAATTTTTATAATTCTTGGATTTACAATGTGTTTAGGATGCACTGAATCGGACACCGGTTCTGTAAACTCAGTAGAATCTGAAGAAATGCAGACAGGAGTAATCAAGGCAGAGGGAATAGAAGGGGAAACACAGCAGACGAACCAATCGTCAACTCTGAGCAGCGATGCTGAGTGGGAGAGTAGCTATAGAAACGGTTGTTTTTTGCTCGCATCTGATTTTGAAAGTATTTCAAACGCAACAGATAACAACGATTATAAGAGTTTGGAGAATGCAGGAAATAAGCTAGAAGCTGATGCACTCATGAAGCTGGAAGAAAGTCAAAAATATCAACTGTCTTCTTCTTCGCTCTTTCAATACGTAAAAAGTGAGTATGAATCAGCTCTTTTGGATTTTGTTCAATTAGGTAAATATTATTCATTGGCATCAATCAAAATGCAAGATGGAGATGTAACTGGGGCAAACGTTGATTTACAAACAGCTCAAACTTATCAAAACTTAGCGGGAGAACATATGCAGAATATAGTTGCGTATGCTCCAGATACAGACTTAACAGACTCGACACAAACCGAGAAAAATTCTGGCGTCATTGCTACTTGGTCTGGTAGCTCTATCAAAGATACAGAAACGTTCCATGTAGATTCAAACGAATGGAAGATATCTTGGAACACCGAACCTGGTCAATATGGAGCCATGAACTTCCAAATTTATGTATATGGCTCTGATGGCACACTAAAAGGGGTAGCTGCAAATGTGATTGGCTCTAATTCAGATTCTACTATAATGAGGGGATCTGGAGATTATTATCTTTCTATAAATACTGCTCAACCGTATGAAATAACAATAGAATCATTAAATTAAAGATTACTGGGAAAGGATAGCTTCTCCTATCCTTTTTTATCAAACTCACTCATAAGAAAACAGCAGTTTAAACATTAAGCTGCTTTCAGAGAACACAGAAAGTAAAAAGCCTTGATGGAAGTTGTAGTAATTTCCTAAAAACAAATATATAAAAAAATATTAGTATGTTGGTGACATTTACTTTTATGGGAAATATATGCAAGATACACAAAATGAAATCAAAATAAACATAGATCAAGCACAGATGTATCAGGCACAGCGATTATTAACTAAAATCGAAACAGCATCTCTGACCACAGAATACAAACAAGCATTAAGTGGATTGGTTAAAAGATATTTCTATATGAACTATGACAATTGTCCACGCCAGTTTGCACGATTTGTTATAAATAGCTTTAAATTTGATTTAACTTACGCTCAGACTGTCTGTACTCAATCCGATAACCTTGTTGTATCTGAGTTAAAAAACGATATTTTATCAACATTTAAGATAATAATAAATAAAGCGGTTGATTATAGAACAGTTTGGGAAAAAATAAGTGGGAAAATAGAATCTAAAATTGGTATAATCAATTTATGAACTATTTCTAAATAGATCAGCCATTCCAAGCACACCTGTATCAATTTCTAGAAGAACAGCAGATTAAACATTAAGCTGTTTCCGGAGAGCATGGAAATTAGTAAGCCTTGGTGCAAGTTTTGGTAATATCTATATCATTTATTCCGGCTCTTCGTTGTTTTGTGTGGATATCCTCATAAAAACCAACGCGGCCTTGAATTGAAAATCATCTTATCCATAGGGAATGACGAAGAGCCAACTGTGGCCAGGCTTTCGAGACTTCGAACCCCAAAAAAGAGACATGTAGTGTGATAAGTGCAGATCTGCTTTTTCTTGAAGAAAAACTAATTGAACATGAAGGTTTTACCTGAGATTACTGAGGATAAACCAGAGTAAGAACTCTGCCACATTTTATATTTTTAATATTATATAATTTTGAATAAAAACAAAACCGTTATTATTCATTCTTTCTGTATAAGGAATTCCTAAGAATTTGAGAATAAAAGACTTTTTTATAAATCCTGCATTCTCAACGTTTTTCGACTAGCTGTGATTATGCTGAAAGTTGATTGTAGGCTATACTCCGGAGGAAATATGTCTAAGCAAATGTCTAAGTGGGAAGAGAATGAGCAAGAGCTAGAGGATTATATTGTAAGCGTTTTCGAACGTATGCTAAAAAATGATAATTTAAAAAATTTCAAAATTGAAAAGAATCATATCGAAATTGGACAGGGTGGGTTTAAGCATAAATTTGATGTTTTTTATGAGGTCAAAATAGCGGGAGTATCCATTAAAGCTGCAATAGAATGCAAATATTACAATAAAAGAATAACAGAAGAAATGGTCAGAGATTTTAAATCTAAACTTAATGAATGCAATAATATTACTGGTTTTATTCTAGCTACTAAAAGCTATAATGCAGGAGCAAAAAAATTTGCGGATCTTAATGATATAAAACTAATAACTGATGATCAGTTACCCAATATACCCGGAATGTTGCTTTTAGCCACGGCCTGTTCTGTGCCAGACGAAAATGTACATGGGGATCCATTTTGGACTATTATGAGAGTAACTAAAGATGGGAAAAATACAGGTTCATATTATTCACTCAATGGCGACGAGTTCAATATGTTAGAAATTATCGTCCACGAGCGATACAGACCAATATTCTTATTCATATCAAAAAAGACTGCTGAGAGAGCATTAGAAGCTGATGGGGCAAATGATTGTGCTGTTTTTGGAGTTAGTCGACAACAATTGAAATGGATCTGTCTCCTTTCACAGGTTTTTAAATGTGAATTACTAATCAGCAGCGTTTTGTCACTTGACTCAAATGGATGTCTCTTTGCGTTAAAACATTCATACGATGAAATATTAGCTGAATATGATTTGGAATAATATTTCATCGTATTTTTCTTCTGAAAGAATATAGTTTCAAGATTTACTAAGGAGGAAATATGTCCAAGTCGCAAGAAGCAGGTAAGGAATTAGAGAATAATGTTGAAAACGTTTACTCAATTCTGTTGCAAAACGAGCATTTAAAAAATTTCAAAATTATAAAGAACCACAAAGAAAAAGCAAAATCTGGAGCCCTACATGAGTTCGATGTTTTTTGTGAAGTTGAAATAGCAGGAGTAACTCATAAAGTCGCAATTGAATGTAAAAATTACAATAGAAATGTAGAAAAAGAAAAGCTCGACGCTTTTAAGTCAAAACTTGATGGCTGCAATATTAAGACTGGTTTTATGATCGCTGCGAATGGATACCAAAAAGGAGCTAAACTAGAAGCAAAATTCTATGGAATAGAGCTAATAACTACTGAAGATTTGCCAAATATATATCCCCTAACTCTTAACCATGTGAAATGGCTTTTGCCAGACGAAAATACATATGGAGATCCATATTGGATTATTATGGAAGTAACTGAAGATGGGAAAAATACAGGTACATGTTATTCACCTAGTGAAAAGATAGCACTATATATGTCGAGATATAATTCTCATGGGGAGACAGCACTTAATGGGGCGATAGCATTATTCATATCAAAAAAGTCTGCTGAGAGAGCATTAGAAGCCGATGGGGCAAAAGATTGTGCTGTTTTCGGAGTTAGTCGACAACATTTGATAGCACTTTGCGACACTGCGAAAGATTTTAATCGACCATTTGCAATCGCTCTCGACTTCGGATTAGGGAAAGACGGCAGGATCTGTATGCTTGAACAGTCATATGATCAAATATTAGATAATTTTGGCATGTAATAATTTCTTCTTACATGTTATTAAAATTCACACAGTTGAGTGAATTTAAACCCTCTTATTTTTTTGCATCCTTTCATACTATACTTTTCTAAACTCAATTATTCTACATTATCTAAGAATACGGAATATATGACCGATTACCGGATACTTTAGAGCAAAATCATTTAGAAATGGCAGTGTACCGAAAGTTCTGTAAAATCATAAATATCAAGAAGTTGGTAGTTTGAAAATTCAATATTGAGAGAACGGAATTATACTCAGTACACAAAAAATTAGGCTCTTCGTCATTCTCTATGGAGAAGATGATTTTCAATTCAAGACCGCGTTGGTTTTTATGAGAATATCCACACAAAACAACGAAGAGCCAAAAATTAACTTTGAATTTTTAGCAAATTCGCGACCTGCCAAAACTTATGCATTGTAAATTGAAATTTACAGAACTTTCGGTACACTGCCTTATCCGGTTCTGATCAGGACAAAATTGAGGATTTATTCTGGTCTTTTTTCACTTTTTTGAAAGACCGCTCTCCTGCGTCGAGCGTGACAAAAACGACGTGAGATAGGGGGTAGAGTTGTAAGGGGCAGATTTCAAGATTCAGAATTTCAAGCCAGCCAGGCCAGCAGTATTTTTGCTCAAAAAATCAACCGGGAGCGCCTACCTGCGTTTTAATTTTCATTACTCTAAGCCGGCCGGCCTCATCCGCACCCGGGCGCGGGACAGGAATAAGCGGAAATTATTATTCAGGCCGCCCCGGAATAGAATCTCCCGGTTAGTCAACCGAACCTGCCGATAAGGGCACTTATGCTTTCGCTTGTAACAAGGCCTATTACGCGGTGCTCGGAATCTATGACCGGAAGTGCGGAAATTGAGTAATCTTCCATTATTGAGGACGCTTTCTCAATCCTTTCGTCTGCGTACACATACTTGACATCCCGTGTGATAATTTCATCCAGCTCATTTATTTTGCAGGCAACCGCTTTTGTAATGTCCCAGGAGGTGACGATGCCTTCAAGCTTTCCGTTATCTGATATGACTGGCAGATGGCTCACACGTTCTTTTACCATGAGCCTTGATGCATGCTCGATTGTTTCGTCTCTTGAGACCGAATAGAAATTCCGGTTCATTACATCGCTTACAAGGATCTGCGAGAGGAAGCTCCTTATCAGGTAGTTCAGCTGTCCCTCTTCGAGCAGGAAGGCGTCGTGTCCGTATTGAGACCTGATTTCTTCGTACCTGGCATCTACTCCGTTTGCAGTAAGAGCCGAGACGATTTCCTGCGACTGGTAAGGGGGATAGAGCCAGTCTGAAGAGATGGAAATTACAAGGCATTTTGCAGTAACTCCGGAAAAGCCCTCTATAAGGGAACCGTTCTTTGCAAGGTCAAAGTAATCCACGGCTTTTGTGATGTACAGGTAGGAATTGGCATCAAAACGCTTTGTGAAATTATCTCCCTGGTAGTTCAGGTAGCTCTCGACCTGGAAGTTTGGGGTGAAGTCATGGGATAATTCAGGGGGGAGTTCAGACAAACTCGTATCCCCTGTGCCTGTTGTGCCTTTTGTACCTGCTTTTGCACCTGACTTATCGGTATCCCACTGGAGCCTTCCGAACTTCTTCTGCATTGAAGCGTCACTCAGGTATGTAATATGTCCTATCATGCGGGCAAGGGCAAGCCCCTGTGCAGGGATTTCTTTCCCGTAGTAGTTTCCCCCGTTCCATTTAGGGTCATCGGTTACGGCTTTCCTTCCGATTGCTCCGAATGCTATTTGCTGCGGGGTTGTGGAGGCTGTGGTCGCTATTGCAATTGCTTTTTTTACCATGTCAGGGTAGCTGACCGTCCACTGGAGCACCTGCATTCCACCCATGGAGCCGCCCACAACCGCAAAAAGCTGTTTTACTCCGAGGTGCTCGACAAGCTTTTTCTGGGCCTTTACCATATCTGCTATGGTAATTACAGGAAAGGAAATGCCGTAGTGTTTTCCGGTTTCAGGGTCTATGGAAGAAGGGCCTGTAGAGCCCTTACAGCCGCCCAGTATGTTTGAACAGATAACACAGTATTTTTCAGTGTCAAACGCTTTATTGGGGCCGATTACAATGTCCCACCAGCCGGGTTTTTTGTCGCCTTTGTAGAACCCGGCAGCATGGGCATCTCCCGTAAGGGCGTGGCAGATCAGGATAACGTTGCTCTTATCGGCATTCGGCTTCCCGTACATTTCGTACTCTATCCTGACGCCGGAAAGGGTTTTTCCGCTCTCCAGGCTGAAGGTTCCCGGGATTTTATAGCTCATCGAGCGGACTATCCCGATGCTCTGGCCTTTTTTTTCCGAAAACAGTTTTTTAGATTTAGATTTCGAAGAACTCCCGGAAACTACCATACTCACTCAAACCTCTGAAAGTGCCTGTTCGATGTCGAAAATCAGGTCTTTTTCGTCCTCGATTCCTACGGAAAGCCTGATGAAGTCTTCAGTTACTCCGCATGCCAGCTGTTCTTCTTTTGACAGCTGTTCATGGGTGGTTGAAGCCGGATGGATTACGAGGCTTTTGGCATCCCCGATATTTGCAAGGTGGGAAAAGACCTCAAGGCTTTCAATAAACGTTTTGCACTCCCCGATTCCGCCTTTAATTCCAAAGCCTACTATTGCTCCGGAACCTGATTTGAGGTATTTCTTTGCAAGCTCATGGCTCCTGTGAGACTCAAGGCCCGGATAGGAGACCCAGGAAACTTTCGGGTGGCCCTCCAGGAACTTTGCAACTGCAAGGGCGTTGTCGCAGTGTTTTTTCATTCTCAGGGGGAGAGTCTCAAGCCCCAATATGAACAGGAAGGAGTTAAAAGGGGAAATGCAGGCTCCGGTATCCCTCATGAACTGCACCCTTGCTTTTCCAATAAAAGCTGCCTTTCCGAAGGCTTCCTTGTATTTCAGGCCGTGGTATCCGGGGTCGGGGTCGCAGATCTCAGGGAATTTCTCAGGGCTCCAGTCAAAGTTTCCGGAGTCAACAATTACCCCACCTATCGAAGTCCCGTGCCCTCCTATGAATTTTGTTGCAGAACATATGACTATATCTGCTCCGTGTTCTATTGGCCTTAAGATCAAAGGAGAAACAGTATTGTCCACGACAAGGGGGATTCCTGCTGCATGGGCGATCTCTGCAAGTTTTTCAAGGTCAGCCACATCAAGTCCCGGGTTTCCTATTGATTCCACATACAGGGCTTTTGTGCTTTCGGAGATTGCATTTTTAAATTCTTCGGGGCTGCTTGAGTCTACGAATTTTACGGTTCTTCCGAGTTTGGGGAACGTATAATTGAAAAGCTCGTAGGTCCCACCATAGAGCTTGTCCCCTGAAACGATCTCATCTCCGGGTTTTGTAAAGGTGAGAAGAGCCGTTGTAATTGCAGCCATCCCTGAGGCTGTTGCAAGGGCGCCTATGCCTCCTTCAAGGGCAGCGATCCTTTTCTCAAAGACATCGGTTGTGGGGTTCATCAGGCGCGTATAAATATTGCCTGCTTTTCTAAGCCCGAAAAGGTCGGCTGCTTCTTCAGTGTCTTTGAACACATACGCTGCTGTCTGATAAATCGGAACTGACCTTGCTCCTGTAGCCGGATCAGGTGTTGTTCCTGCATGCACGGCTAAAGTAGAAACTCCCAGATTTTCAAACCTCTTTTTTTTCAGGCTTTCCTTATTTTCCTTACTTCCCGTATTTTCCTTACTTCCTGTATTTTCCTTACTTTCTTTATTTTCCTTACTTTCGTTCTCATTCTTGTTTCCGTTTTCGTCCGTCATCTCATCTTACCTCCAGACCGTATTTCTCTGCTATCTCGACCAGGGAATCTCCCAGGTACTTTACTCTGTCCCGGGAAAGCCCGTACGTGCTCAGCTTCCAGGCTCTTGTTGCTCCGGGGAATAAGCCGACAATTCCTCTTTTTGAAAGTTCGTCGCTCAGGTAATAGCCCCTTTTCGGATGGCTTCTCGCAACCGTATCAAAACTGTCAGTAGTATCGATTTTGGAAAGGGCATGTTTTCGGGGGTATTCGGACAATACCTTGCTGCCGGAAATCGAAAGGAGCCTGTCCATCAGGTAGTTGGATTTGTCCACTTCTTCGTCCCAGTGTTTTACCCGTTCCTTTACAGCCGGAAAAGACGCCATCATTGAGAACAGAGTCCCTCCCATCAGGGTGCAGCCGAGCATTTCAACTTCTTTTATGCCAAACTTGCGTTCAGTAAGGTCCCCTTTCATCTGAGTTGTCCTGAAGACGACAGGAGCCCACTCCTCGGTTGTTGCAAGGACCCCGGACGGTGCAGCAGACGCCATGCTCTTATGGCCTGACCCTATTACAAAATCAGCTCCCAGGTCTTTTCCGTCAACAGGCATTACCCCTACGGTATAGGCTCCGTTGTAGAGAAGCGGAATATCGTACTGGTGTGAGACCTTTGAGATTTCCTTTATCTCGTGCTCATTTGCCAGCTGGTAGTCAAAATGGTCCATCATCACGATTTTAGGGGTTTTTCCGGTTTCTCTGATGATTGCTTCGATTTTTTCTGCGGTTGCTTCGGCTGTAATTATATTCTTTTCATTCAGGGGTACTTCCTTTACAATGCCGCCTGCGTTTTCCACAGAAAGAAACTCGGTATAATGAGAAAGGGAAGAGACGAGGGCAATATCTCCTTTTTCGAGTAAAGAAGATGCAACTGCCTGAAACCCTCTTCTTGCTCCCGGGACAACCCTGGCTTCATCCATATTGAGAAAATCTGCAAGTTCGGAATGGAAATCCGCAATTCCAGGCTTTGTGATCTTATCAAGCCTGAAAGGTTTTTTGCATGAATCACAGGTAGAATAGCCGTCGCCATAAGCGATAAGCGCTTTTCTTGCGTCAACAGTCAGCTTTCCGGCTGCCTGTATAGGCTGGATGTTTATGAAGGATTCTTCTCTGTCCCTGACAGGAAGATTTCCTGCAAGCCTGAAAACTTCGGGCTTTCCTGTCCCGCTTTCAAGCTCATTTATTACATTTTTGAGAGCCGAGATCTTTTTCTGAAATTCCTGTTCTTCGGTTTCATTCAGACCCGTGGGTAAAGTCCCTCTGAAAATCTCCCTTATATCTTCAAGGGCAAACAAGGCTTCAAACGTCTTCTGTACCCTTATATCCTGCACCATTTTCTCTTCTACCTCTTTTTCAGCTGTTATTCAAAGTCAGAAGTGAGAATCGAACTCACGTATCTCCGGGTTGCAGCCGGAGGCATAACCACTCTGCCATTCTGACAAACATTTGCTTTTCAGGAATCATCACAATTGTGAAGACATAATCACAATTGTGATTAATATATAAATAATTATCCGTCAATAAGAAAAAATCGAACCGGGGAAAAAATAGGTCGTCCACATTACATGGCTGATATTTTTTAAAACCCGAATTGCGCCTCGGCAGAGTTTCGCCTCCCGAGTTTCGCTTCGGGATCACAGGAAATCAGAGATTTCCTGGGAGTTGCACTGTAAGTGCAACAGCACGAGGTCCTTTTCGCTGCGCTCAAGAGGACTACTTGATGGATTATAGCAGTGAGCGTAATTCAAGAGGACAGAATTAAAAATATTTATGACCCGCAAACGTCATTCGCTTTATCATGTCGTTTTTGTCACGCTCGACGCAGGAGAGCGGTCTTTCAAAAAAGTGAAAAGAAGAAGAAAAGACCCGAAAGAAAAGCTATAAAGTAAAAGTGAAGTTTTATAGATTTTTACTGGAGATTTCAACCTCGTGTTTCTTTCTTCTCTTATTATCTTTCTTCTTTTTTCTCCTTTTTTTGCAGAGCCGCCAGACAAGCTGGCGGATACGTCCGATATTTCCCTGTGAATTGAAAAGCGGTTTCCGGGGTCAAGGGAAGTATTCTTCGAACCAGGAAGGCATTTCACTATAATCTCGTTTTTTCTTAATACCGTTAGGGAATCCGCCTGTTATTTGTTTTTGCGGGCAGATGAGACGATTTCAGCCCTTTAAGGCGCAGAAGAGAATAAAAAGATTTCATCTCAGGATGTTCTGAATAATACCAACCTATTAAGCAGGAACCACCAACAAATATGATCCGGGGAAATAAATATGGTACAGAGGAGATAATTTAATAAAAGATATCTCGCGAAAAAGTCAGGGAAAGAACCCTGCAGTCCTTTCTTTTAGATTCTATTTCCACTAATCGCAAGCATCCTGTCCAGCGCTTTTTTTGCTTTTACTCTTATATGCTCCGGAACATGGACTTCGTATTCCATATTCTGGAGACTGTTGAGAATGGACTCGAGGGTGATTTTTTTCATATTATAGCAAAAAGCCTTTTCAGAAGCAGGATAAAATTTTTTATCCGGGTATTTTTTGTTCAGATTTTTAACAATTTCCTTTTCAGTCCCGATTATAAATTCCGTCGAATCTGAATTTTCCGCCTCTTTTATAATCCCTGAGGTACTGAGAATGTGGTCAGCAAGGTTAAGGACCTCAGGCCTGCACTCTGGGTGTGCAAGAAATTCTGCATCAGGGTGCATTTTTTTTAATTCTTTTATCTCCTCATCCCCGATGTTCTCGTGAACATGGCAGAACCCGGGCCAGAGATGTATCTTTTTATCGGTATGAAGAGCTACAAATGCGCCAAGGTTTTTGTCCGGGACAAAAATAATCTCACTGTTTTCGACTGAATTTACCACATTTATTGCATTTGCAGATGTGCAGCAGATATCGGATTCGGCTTTTACTGCGGCTGAACTGTTTACATAGCATACAACAGCTGCTTCCGGATGTTTTTCTTTTTCTTCCCGGAGGGCCTTTACAGTGACCATATCTGCCATCGGGCAATCCGCATCAGGGACAGGCAAAAGGACTAACTTTTCAGGGGAAAGAATCGATGCCGATTCTGCCATGAAATGGACGCCTGCAAAAACGATAACCTCAGCTTTCGAATTAACTGCTTCCCTGCAGAGGGAAAGGGAATCGCCCACAAAATCCGCAACTTCCCGCACTTCCCTGCGGGTGTAAAAGTGGGCAAGGATTATGGCATTCCTTTCCTTTTTGAGTATTTTTATTTCCTCTGCAATTAACTGATCTTCCATAATAATTCCATTTTCCATAGTAATTCCGTTTTCAAAGTGATTTCATTTTCAAAGTGATTTCATTTTCAAAGTGATTTCATTTTCAAAGTGATATCATCTTCAAAGTAACTTCATTTTCTAAAGGGATCTGATTTTCAAAGTTACTCTATTTCTCAAACATACTGTGGCTCATTCTGTCCACGGCTCAAGTCCATTTTTCCGCAGATAGTCATTAATTGCCTCATGGATTGCTTCTTCTGCAAGCATTGAACAGTGCATTTTTATCGGAGGGAGCCCGTCAAGGGCCTCTGCAACTGCTTTGTTTGAAAGTTTCCAGGCTTCTTTCAGGGTCTTTCCTTTGATAAGTTCGGTTGCCATACTGCTTGATGCAATTGCAGCCCCGCATCCAAAGGTCTGGAACTTCACATCCGCAATCCGGTCATCTTCGACTTTAAGGAAGATCTTCATTATATCTCCGCACTTTGCGTTCCCCACCTCTCCTACTCCGTCGCAGTTCTCAATGCTTCCCATGTTTCTGGGGTTCGAAAAATGGTCCATCACTTTAGCGCTGTAATCCATGATTTATCCTCAAACATTATTTTTCTATTTTCAAACTATTCCAAATTCAGGTTATTTTTTTCCCAAATTGTCCTGCAGTTTTTACCCACCAGCCTGAAGTTTTTACCCGCCAGCCTACAAGTGTCTCTCAAAGGGTCCTGTACTCCTGAGGGGTCAGTGGTGACATATTTCTGAGTCTCTGTACTATTTCAGGCAGAACCTCAAGCACCCTGTCCACATCTTCCCGGGTATTCATCCTTCCAGGGCTCAACCTCAGAGAACCGTGAACTATCTCATGCGGAACTCCACAGGCTGTCAGCACATGCGAGGGTTCAAGCGAAGAAGAATTACACGCGCTTCCCGTGGATGCAAAAATTCCTTTAGCATTTAACAGAAGCAGGAGGGATTCGCCCTCTATGTACTCAAACGTGACATTTACGTTGTTTGCAAGCCGCTCTGTGGGATGGCCGTTGAGGTGGGTTTTCGGGAGTTTCAGAAGCCCTTTAATCAGGCGCTCTCTCATTTCCAGCAGGGTTTTATTCGTTTCTTCAATCTCGCCTGCTGCAAGCTCTATAGCCTTTCCAAGGCCCACGATGGCAGGGACATTCTCGGTTCCCGCCCTGCGTTTTCTTTCCTGAGCTCCGCCGTGGAGAAGAGGTTCTATTTTTGTTCCTTTTCGTATGTAGAGGGCTCCACAACCCTTTGGCCCTTCGAACTTGTGCCCTGAAAGGGATAGGAGGTCAATATTCATTTTTTTGACATCTATAGGGACATGGCCTATTGCCTGGACCGCATCCGTATGGAAATATATCCTGTTCTTTCTTGCGATTTTTCCGATTTCTTCTACAGGCTGAATTGTCCCTATTTCATTGTTCGCAAGCATTATGGAAATGAGTATTGTGTCGGCTCTGATCGCATTTTTCAGCTCCTCAGGGGACACTCTTCCATATTTATCCACCGGCAGGTATGTTATCTCAAATCCCTGCCCTTCCAGCCAGATACAGGTGTGAAGGACGGCATGGTGTTCAATAGAAGAAGTGATTATGTGATGTCCTTTATTCCTGTTTGCAAAGGCTATCCCCTTTAATGCCCAGTTATCGGATTCGGTGCCTCCGGATGTGAAATAGATCTCATTTTCTTCAGCCCCGATGGCATCGGCGACCTTTTTTCTTGCTTTTTCTATTGCACGTTTTGAGATTTTTCCCGGATCATAGATAGAAGAAGGATTTCCGAAGTTTTCTGTCAGGTAGGGAAGCATCTCCTCAACAACTTCTTTTCTTGCAGGAGTTGTAGCAGAGTTATCCATGTAAATGGTCCTGTTTTCAACTGTCACATTTGCACCTTTACAATTGTGAGTGATGATAACCGATGATAACAATTGTGAATAAGCATAACAATTGTGACTATTTAAGTTTTATCCTGGAAAATTTCCCTGATAGAACCGATGAAACAGCTGAAATTCAGCAGTCCCCTTGAGAATATTGCTTCGCAGGTAAATCTTATTATTATTTTTAACACTGAAAATAAATATATATCTATATAAGATATATTCGTTCTCAATTGTAAAACCTAAAGAAGTGATGATAATCATGGAAACTCCGTGTCAGAAGATTGTGTGGGATCTGGTCCCCGCAATAAGGGCCAGTCTTGCAATCGAACTTGTAAATAGAGGACAGTCACAGGCAGCTTCTGCAAAGCTGCTGGGGATTGCTCCGTCGGCAGTTTCCCAGTATATTTCGGGAAAAAGAGGATACAGAATCGAGTTCCAGGGCGAGACGAAAGAATTGATTGAAAAACTTGCTCAGGACTTAATCGACAATAAAGTCGACGACTTTGTACCAAGGATCTGCAAGATATGTACAAGTGCAAGAGGAATTGAGAGCGACTGCAGTAGCACCTGTGTTGCGGAAGAACCGGCAGTTAAAAAGAAGAAAGCTAAAAAGTGAACTGAAAACAAAAAGTGAACTGAAAACAAAAAGTGACCTGAAAACAAAAAGTGAACTGAATAAAATGACATATTCTGATTTTAAATAAGTTCACTTTAAATCAGTCTATTTTATCAGTCTATTTTAAAACTTTTATCTCATTCTGGCATCCACTTTACTGACTCTTCCATATTCATCTTTCATATTCATCTTTCATATTCATCTTCCATATTCATCTTCCATATTCATCTTCTATAATCACGCCTCCGATGTCTTTAGACTCTTAGTTTTTCCTTTGCAGTTCATTACAGTACACTGTCTGCTCGATAACTTTATATTTAAGACCACACGTAGTTCACAATTGTGAATTTCCCTGCATACTCCTTATTACAGCGTATGACTGAGGGTCCAATTCAAGCCGGTATGAACTATGGAGAACGGCAAGTTTCAGGAAAAAACTGCAGCAAAAAGGCGGATAATATGGAGCGAATATACTCAGACATAACCCGGACAATCGGTAACACGCCGCTTGTTCGGTTAAATCACATTACTAAAGGTCTTCATGCGGATGTGGTGGTAAAAGTGGAGTCCTTTAACCCGATGGGAAGTGTAAAGGACAGAATCGGATTGGCAATGATCGAAGAAGCCGAACGTGAGGGGAAAATCAAAGAGGGTACCACCATTGTTGAAGCTACCAGTGGCAACACCGGCATTGCTCTTGCAGGTGTATGCGCTGCCCGCGGCTATAAGCTCATCCTTGTCATGCCTGAGACAATGACTGTAGAACGAAGAAAACTGCTGAAGGCCCTGGGAGCAGAGCTTGTCCTGACCCCCGGGCCTGAAGGGATGAAAGGGGCGGTCAACAAAGCAGAACAGATGGCTGCAGAAGATCCTGCTCTTTACTATATACCCCAGCAATTCCAGAACCCTGCAAATCCTGAAGTTCACTGCAGGACAACTGCCGAGGAAATATGGCGAGATACGGACGGCAAAGCGGATGTGATTGTAGCAGGTGTGGGAACAGGAGGGACAATCACAGGGATTGCCAGTGTTCTCAAAAAAAGGAACCCTGCTTTCAAGGCGGTTGCAGTCGAACCTGCCGAATCTCCCGTACTAAGCGGCGGAAAGCCGGGCCCGCACAGGATCCAGGGAATAGGGGCAGGTTTCATTCCGGATGTACTCCGGCTTGACCTTGTCGATGAAATAGTCAGGGTAACTGCAGATGATGCCATTGCCACAGCGAGAAGGCTGGCTAAGGAAGAAGGCATCCTTGCAGGCATATCTTCAGGGGCAGCCGCATACGCAGCCCTGCAGGTAGCATCCAGGAAGGAAATGAGCGGGAAAATGATTGTTGTTATCCTGCCGGACACAGGGGAGCGTTATCTGAGCACCGATTTATTTGACTGATCCATTTGACAATTTTGATTGATCTTTTTGACAATTTTGACTAATTTATTTGACAATTAATGCTGGAAGATTTCAATGGGAATCTGGGAAGATATCAGAGAAGATATCAGGACAGTTTTTGAAAAAGACCCGGCCGCAAGGTCCAGGCTTGAGGTACTCTGCTGCTATCCGGGGCTGCACGCTATCTGGATGCACCGGGTAGCGCACTCTCTCTGGAACAAACACTTCTATTTCCTTGCCCGGTTGACATCTCATATCTCAAGGATGCTCACAGGCATTGAGATCCATCCCGGAGCAAAGCTCGGGAAGCGGGTATTCATTGACCACGGGTCCGGAGTTGTAATCGGAGAAACTGCTGAAGTAGGTGATGACGTTCTCATATACATGGGAGTTGTGCTGGGAGGGACAGCCCTGGAAAGGACAAAACGCCATCCTACTGTTGAAAATGAGGTGGTTCTGGGTTCAGGTTCAATCGTGCTCGGGCCAATTACTATTGGAAAAGGTGCTAAAGTAGGCGCGGGTTCGGTTGTGATCCGGTCAGTCCCAGCCGAAGCTACTGTAGTGGGTGTTCCTGCCAGGATTGCAGGGCCGCAATCCTCCGGGCTCGTGGGGCAGCTGAATCACGATAAGTTATCGGACCCCGTGCTTACTGTGGTAAGCCAGATGCTTGACCGGTTAAGCAGGTTAGAAGAACGGTTTCAAACTCATGGGGAATCTTCACCCATATCCGCGCCCATATCTGCAATAACCTCGCAAAAAACCGTGCTCAACGAAGATGAGCAAATTTATTCCCTGCTAAAAGACGTGATCGACCCTGAGGTTGGAATAGATATCGTCAACCTTGGCCTGGTCAAGGAAGTTATCGTGGAGGGAACAAGTGTGAACGTAAACCTTGTATTGACAACGAGTGCCTGTCCCATGATCGAATACCTTAAGGACCAGGTCAGGCGAAAAGTTCTGAGCGTTAACGGGATAGAAAAGGTTACTGTCAATATTCTTGACGAGCCCTGGAAATGGGAGAGGGCCAACAGAAAGGCATTCCATTAAGCCCTGTACCATGAAGTTTTAAGAGGACTAAATTACAAATCTTTCGACCGTACAACCGTATTCGCCATACCGGGTCGTTCCTGTTACGCTCGACGCAGGAGAGCGGTCTTTCCCAAAAAAGCGTAAAAAGAAAAAGGAAAAGCAAGAAAGGAAAAGCAAGAAAGGAAAAGCAAGAAAGGAAAAGCAAGAAAGGAAAAGTGCCATAAAAAGTCTGTGAGGATGTAATCAGGACAGAATTAAGTCCGGCCTGAAAAGTGCACTTATACGCTTCTGTTTTTCATTTTTTGAATTATATCTATGAAATATTCGGTTTCCCTTTTCACATCGTCGCTGCAAACGACTGCAGAAATTGCAACAAGGCTGTCAGCTCCATTTTCAACTACAATTTTGCAGTTTTCTTTATTTATTCCCCCAATAGCAGCTATCGGAATTTTTATCGCATTTTTAACTTCTCTTATTCTGGCAGGACCAATTCCCTTTCCTGCATCTTTTTTAGTGGAGGTATCGAATATGGATCCCAGGCCTAAATAATCAGCGCTACTTTTTTCTGCTTCGATTGCTTCCTCAACGTTGTGGACAGTAAGGCCGATTATCTTATCCGAGCCCAGAAGCTTTCTTGCAGTTTCAATTTGCATGTCGTCCTGGCCGATGTGAACGCCATCCGCATCAACTGCCAGAGCAACGTCAATTCTGTCATTTACAAGAAAGATTGCCCTCTCACCGCATATTCTTTTGATTTCGGATGCTTCGTCGACCATTTCTTTTGTACTCTTGTTTTTCTCCCGGTACTGAACAATCTTGCAGCCTGCTTCAACTGCTTCCTTTACATCGGATAAAGTCCCTTTCTTTGAGAGTCCGGAGTCTGTTACAAGGTAAAAGTCGATCTCTTTTAAAAGAGAGGTTTTCTGGTTGAAAGGTGTCTGATTGAAATTTGTTTGAGTGGAATTTTCCTGGTCCATAATGCTTCAACCCATTCAGCATACGTGTTTTAAAAATAATTAGAATCCAGCTGGTTATAATAATTATAATAATAATAAGGTAGCCAGCTCGTAAATTGTTGATATTTGTGATTATCGGTTTTTCTGTGCCTGATATTTAGATATTCGTTTCTTCAAAGGCGGCGGCCCGGTCGCCTGGGCGCGGGACGGAAATGATTGGAAGATGCCATTAGGGATGGCATGGCAAGGTGCACTGGCAAGGGTGTACTGGCAGAGCACCCCGGAATAGTATCCAGGCAGATTAAGCAAACCGCGTGGAAGTCCCTTTTTCCGGATTCATCTTTCTTCGACTTTCATCATGTCCTTTACTTTCTCATCTGACAGGTTGAACACTTCGTCATACAGGTGAACCTTAAAACTTCCGGGCCCGCTTGACTTTTCAGCTGCAAGTTCTCCTGCAACTCCAAAGTAGCATAAAGCATCTTTGGCGGCATCACAATAATCCGGATTGACTGAAGCAAATGAGCCGATTATTGAAGCAGCCATGCAGCCGGTCCCGACAATTGAACCCATTAGCTCATGCCCGTTCTTCACAATAAATGTCTTATTTCCGTCACTTATTATGTCTTCTTTTCCTGTCATTACTACGATGCAGGATTCTGCTTTTGCGAAGGCTTTTGCAACTTTTTCGGGATCGGCATTAATTGCGGTTGCTTCTACGCCTTTTGTTTCAGCTTTTTCGCCTGCCAGTTTTGCAATTTCTGAGTAATTGCCTTTGATGATGTCAATGTGGACCGAACCAAGGATTTTTGCAGCCATTTCATCCCTGAATTTCGTAGCTCCAACGCCGACTGCATCAAGTACCACCGGTATTTTCTTTTCGTTTGCAGCGGCAGCTGAGAGCAGCATGGAATCTATGATTTCGGATGTCAGGGTTCCGATATTGAGCACAAGAGCCGACGAGATCTTTGTCATGTCAGCACATTCTTCAGGAGCATGCGCCATTACAGGAAGCGCACCAAAAGCTCTTGTCATATTTGCGCAGTCGTAAATAGTTACCCAGTTCGTGATGTGATGAATCAGGGGTTTTGTTTCCCTTATTGTTTTTAGTGGGTCCTTCATCAGTATTCCTCAATAGACGTTTTAATTTTACGTGGCTTATAGGTATATAATAATTAGCAAGATCTGCGTGTAGTGAATGGGCAGGGCTTGTAGTTAAGCATTAAAGGTTCTTAATAAGCATCAGTAGTATAAGCACTAAGTAGCACTGAGACTTGCAGTTAAACCTTCAGGACTCGTAATAAAGCATTAAAGATTCATAGTTAAAAATGCTCCTGATTTTTGATCCTTTCCGTGTATAAAAACCCTGTCTCGTAAATTGTGATGTTTCTTGCTTTTGTCATGTCATCATACGGAGAACAGCCAAATATGATTTATGCGCTCATACTTCAGCAAAAATTGACATTGAAATTCTGATTTTCTTAATTTTGCGGCAAAAATCTTTGCTAATTCTCGGTTCATTTTTCTAAAACACTGGCAGAAGGATGGAAAAAAGGGCAGATATTAAAAATGGATTAATGGGGTGAACCTGCCCATCTGTAAGGAAACGCAGGCATCCCCACTATGCTACTGTGACTGCTTCCTTACCACTTCTAACACTGCAATTCTTTTTTTACACTTATTGTAGCTAACTTTGAATCCGTACCGTTTGCATTGCTTACTGTCAGACAGACGGTATAGTTTCCTGCTGATAAATAAGTATGAACCGGGTCCTGTTCGTTTGAAATATCTCCGTCCCCGAAGTCCCAGTACCATGCATCCGGTGTTCCTGTACCGGTGTCTGTAAAAGAGACGTTTAAAGGTGCAGTTCCTGAGTTAACATTGCCGGTGAAATTTGCGACGAGATTATTCGATGTATTTGAGAGATCATACAGATAAATATCTCTTCCTTCACAAAATTCCGGATTATTGCGACAATCTGCATATACGATTTTATCACCATAGACAGACGGACTGAATGCAAGGGTACTGTTAGTTATGCGGGTTGTCCTGGCAGCAGATATCTCATACATGTAGATGTCTTTATTACCCCCACTATAAGGATCGCCTATCGTATATACTATCGAGTTAGCGTAGATTGCAGGCTGATATGCACTTACGTTACTGGTGACCTGAGTCGTTTTGTTGGAAGCAATATCATGCATATATACGTTGCCTGATTCCGTCCAGACTACGATATTTCCGTAGATATCGAGTTCGGATTCGGGTATTGAGCTGTTTGTAGTTGTTATTTTGCCTGTTTGTTGAGTGGATATATTATATAAGTAGATATCAGAAGCATTGCTGCCGTTCTCCTGCGACCACACTACTTTTTTACCATATATGGCAGGAAAGCTGTAAACCGCAGCAATCCTGGTTTCATTGTGAGTATTGAGATCGTAAAGATAAATCCCATCATTTTTGTGATCCTCACCATAATAATAGTTATTAGTATAGACGATGTAGTTCCCGTAAATATCAGGAATACGCCTTCCGGATGCTATAAGGGTTTCATTGCCTGTAGAAATATCATACATATAAACAGTTTCACTATCCGAGGTCCATACCACCTTATCTCCATATGCATTAAGATTACTTCCTGCCGAATTCCCTGTAATATCTGTCCGGTTTCCGGTAGTTAGATCGTAAGCATGTACATCATTCCCGGCACACTCTGTCCAAAAAACATAGTTGCCATAGATTGATGTTCTCAGTGTTAACCTCTCATCCTGTGTGAGCTTATTTTCCGTTCCAGCCGATGCAATTGTCACCAGTGCAACAGAAATTAAAAAAATTACAAATATCGCTAGAGTTTTATTTTTCATATCTAACCCCCACATGTGCCATTGAAAAAAACTAACAGATTTCTGATTTAGCTTTGCAGCACATATTATTTATTTAGCTCTTATAAAATATATGCATAATCCTTAGATTGATAAATAATCTGTTATTAAAATCTAAAACCGGGGAAAGTAGAGAGGTTTTACCAGAACTTCTGCTCAATGAAACAGTAAAAAAGAAAAAGCGAAAGCGAAAGAGTTGAGAGTAAGCAGAGACAGGAGAGTAAGCAGAGACAGGAGAGTCGGCAAAGATAGAAGAGTCAGCAGAGATAGTAACCTGCCGACCCCCGGTGAAAGAACCCGAAACGGACTGCTGGTAACAGTAAACCTGAACCACTGGTAACAGTAAACCTGAACCACTGGTAACAGTAAACCTGAACCACTGGTAACACTTAGAGCTTATCTGGTGACAGTAAAAGCTTATAAGGTACTGGTATCGTTCGCCTCTAACTGGTAAAAGTGGTACTCGTATGGTTGCCAGGTATCATTGATGGTTCCATCAGTAACATTCATGGTTCTGTTCTCCCATAAGACATCATACGTTCCGTCTGGCACGCCGGAAATTGTTGCATTATTTGCCGTGCCGTTTGCTTCGGTAAAATCAAGCATACTTGATGACACAACTAACTTTCTATCGTCTGCATCAGAAAATATGTAAGCTGTAACCGCATCGATTGTGCCGCCCGGATCTGATGTTATATTTGTCCTGCCGCTGGTTACGTTTGTTGCCAGAAGTGTCCGGTTGTCGTTCATAATCCAGGGCCAGACCTGTTCATATTTCGGCTTAAAGCTGACCCAACCGGCATAGTTTGGAGTATCTTCGGCGTATTTGTAAGCATATGAGAAAACACCCTGCGCCCCGCCTAAAATTCCCATCACGATCTGGCTTTCATGACGAGCAGCCACTTTTTGTTCAGTATCAAGGTCCGGGTCCAGATCATTCACCTCAAGAGCCTGACCGAACGCTTCTGTTGTTACATATATTGTTTTTCCTGCATTTTTCCAGTCAGGGGCATTTGCAATAAGGTTGCCATATACCCAGGCGTGCGGGCGCTCTGGATGAAATTTAGTGTAGGTGGTGAAATAACAGACGTCCAGCCCCGGAATAAATTCCTCATCGTCAGGCCCGGTCTGCATATCCCCTAAATAATCGCCGGCAACAGCATTGGGGAAGTATTTCTTCATACCCGTGCGCATGGCGATAAGCGTTGAAGGGTCTCCTTCCTCATCAGGGAAATACACCCCATAGAAATCATCATCAGTAACCCCCAGATCCCTGACTTCTTTCCAGAAGCTTTCAGACTCCATCTGCGGGCCGCCGGTAGCTACCAGATATTTCGAAATCCCCAGCTCTTTGCCTCTATTTACGTTGTCAACAAACTGCTGCGGAGTTATAGAAGTGCTCCATCCGAGGTGGACAAGCGTGGCGTTATCCGTTAAAAATTGAGTGCCTGTCTCCCACCCCATCATCCCGTATGCCAGAGCCATACCGCGCGGATACGGAAATTCATTATTTGCCGCCGAGTCATTATCCGAAGCATTTTGCTCGCTAGATACCTGTGCAGCAGATGAGCCGATAATTAAAAAACAAGCCAGGACTGCTGAAGTCAAAAATGTTAAGGATAAATTATCCTTCTTTTTCATCTATTTCAATCCCCCATTTTCCCTTTTGTTTGTGTATGTCAGTTATTCAGTGATTATTATAAAATTGGATGATATTTATAATTACAGGTGCATGTGAGATTGAAAAACATCAAATTCTCATTCCGGCACACTTTTTTTATTATGAAAACTAAATCTTTGGGTCATTCACCAATACGTGATTGATGTTTTCATAACGTTCTCTCCAACATGGCTTTTGCTTGCGTTTATGTGCTCGTACAGCAGATGACCACAGTAGCAAGAAAAATGCGGGAAAAGAAAGAGTAGAAACTGGATTTCGATTAATTTGGAATAATAGCAATCGACTACTGGTGGATTACCAATGCGGCGGTTAGGAAATGATCTGAATATGGCTTATTCTTGTGATGTGTCTGTTCGTGGGTTCGAATCTCATCCCTCGCACTAACCTTTTGGGATATAGGTAACTTAAAAAAACGCAACGCATGTGTAAGGTTTATGCACAACTGTATCTTTCAAAATTGCCCTAACCAAAAATAATATCCTAAAAATTTATATCTCAAAAATAAAATTTCTATTTTCAATCCAATTTGATTAAAATAAGCAGATATTTTTATATTGGGCAAATATATCATGCAAAACATTCTGTAATATTTCACATTATAAGTATTTTTACGGTTATTATTCTTCTAAGTGTTGAATCAAGGTTGTCGAGCCGTTACAATTGAAAAAATATCATTATGATATAAAACTAACCGAGTGAATTCGATTTTTGTAAGTGGTCGAAAATGTGCTATTTTTTTCCTTATAGGGTCTAATTCATGTAGTTTAGTAATTAGAGCTTTACATTCCTCATTGTTAAAAATATCATTAAATAATTCCTTATTTCTTCCTTTTTCGAATATTATTTTCAGATCTGTAAAATCACTATAGTCTATCAAATCATATTCATTTGAAGCATCACGGCTTTTTCTTTCTTCCCATCTACTTAATACATCTTTTGGAATTTTGCTCTCAAGATTTTTTTCATGAGGTTCAATTATTCTTTTCTTGATCAAATATCTTAAGTATGTTTCTAAGTCAGAAAGAAAACGGTATGCCTCATTATTAAATTCAAAACCAGATCTTTTATAGGCCGTTGATATTTCGTCATCTAATTTCTCTAACTCTCCAAGTTTTCCAATGTTTAGATTTGAGCCTGGGAATATTTGACGAGGATCTTCAGCAGGTACATTTAAAAGTTCCGTTCCTTCGATGGCTGGGTTTCTTAAATAACTTACATCCTCAATTAAATTATTTAATTTAAGATCAAACGTTTTAGGTACTTGGACGTTTGTCATTACTCCAGCAAAAGAAGACTGAATTCCAGCATAATTAGATTGGATACGTTGAATACTTTCTATTAGTTCAGGATCAAACGTTTTAGGTACTTGGATGTTTGCCATTACTCCAGCAAAAAAAGACTGAATTCCAGCATAATTAGATTGGATACGTTGAATACTTTCTATTAGTTCAGGGTCAAACGTTTTAGGTACTTGGATGTTTGCCATTACTCCAGCAAAAGAAGACTGAATTCCAGCATAATTAGATTGGATACGTTGAATACTTTCTATTAATTTAGGAGTGAACACTTTAGGTACACGAACGTTTACTAATGCTTTAGATGCTACTGGCTTAGTATCTATATCTTCTTTATCTCGTTTGGTACCATTATCATTTGGGGTTTCTGATTGATCCATGAGCTGATCAGTTTAATTAATACATTAACTATCCATTATAAGCTTTTTTATAGACTTTGTGCGAAGGCTAATTATGGCTTCATTCTGAATTCGGTCTTTCATTCTTTTCAATGTACTTCTATGCTTAATTCCCTTTTTTCTGGCTTCTTCAGGAGTTAAAGCCAAAATCTTCTGCCTAATCTCTTCCTCATTAATGAAAACCTGAGACTTGGTAACATCTAAAGGCTGATCCTCAATATTATTAGCTTCTTTTCCAATGTAAACTAAACCATCAGCCTGAATGTGTTTTCTCTTTAATACTCCAATTGTCCCTTCAAACTTGTTTTCCATATGCTCAACATACTGCAAAATTGTTCTACTTAATGGCTTGAAATATTTCGACCCCTCTTTAACTTCTCCTGTTTCATAATCAATAAAAGGGTCATAAACGATTTTCTGATAATCCTTTGTGAATGGTGCAAGAGGCTTAATAGCCTTATCATTTTCTTCAATTGCCTGGAACCCTACAAGAAAGAAGTTAAAAGGCTTAATCTGTTCTTTCCAGAGCTTCCCATTATTCAGCTTTTTAAACCTGTTCAATACGTTGGAAGTGCTAACAGTAAGCCTGGAAATAGCATACAGGTTTGAATACTTCTCTTCAATATCTCTTTCAGTAATCAGCCTATAATGAAGTTTAAGAATATCCTGCCAGATTTCAGCCTGCCAATCTTCAACTGAGTTAGGGAAGGGATTTGTTAAATGCCCAAGTCCATGAAGTTTGTAAGACCTTTCATCTCCCATGAATCCGATTTTTCCATTCTCATAGTAGTATAGAGCATACCTTTTAGAAGCAATTCCATAGAACCAGAGATCCTTTTTCTCAGGTTTAAGCAATGGAATATCCATGTTGTAAGGATTAAGAGGCTGAAAGAACTCTACAAGCTCCTGAGCCTTTTCCGGAGGCACAAATACCGAATCAGTATCCATGTAAGCGTGAATTGCCCCAAGCTCTTTTAACCTGGCTTCAGCCATTGTTAAGAAAAGCCTGGCTCCTGACGTAATCATTACAGCTAAGAGAGGATGAAAATACTTGCCTGACTTCTCGAACCTGTTTTCCTTAGTAATGAAATTCTCAAGCCCGTAAACCTGAAACTCACTTTTCTTATCTTCTGGGTTAAGCTCAATAAAAATTCCATAACTCAGAGCATTTACAAGGATCTTGATAGCTTGGGCTCTGCTTGATAGATGCTGAAATTCAGGATCATTCCGATCTGTTTTTTTCAATTCCTGTTTAATCCTCTGCCTCTCTTCTACAAGAACCTGAACAACATTATCCTTTAATGGATCAATATTAATTCCAAGAACCCTGGATTTCCTTAACCCCTTCTGTACTCCTTTAGGAACAAATTTTACAGCCTCTATGATCTTTGGAACCTTGCCAGTAAGGAGATATGAGCCAATGATATCCGGTAAAGAATACCACATCTCAGAGGTAGAACTCAGATAATTGATTCCTACGTTAAGCCCTGTATTATCTCCCTTGTAATCCATCCTTACAGGAAAAATATCATTATCTGGCTGAATCTTAACCATAACAACAAGCTTTTTCCATGTGTCCTGTTTCTGAAGGTCTGAAAGCTTCAGGTTTGAAATAAATCTCCTGACCTCCTCTGTTATATCCTGAATTTCCAGGCTTTCAGCTATGATGTATTTCCAGAGGTTCATTAACATTGTAACTGTAGGGTACATGCTTGTAAAATCAAGAACTGTAACCTTTGTTGGCTCCTTCCTGATTTTACATTCTGTCCTTCCCCCAAAATAGGAAGTCATCATGTTTCCAATAACTGAATCTGGAAAATCTGGGTTCAGTGCCAAAAATGGCTTAACTCCTAATTGGCTGAGAGCATGTTTCCCAATGGAAGCCTCGCTAAAGATCTTTGTTATTGGTATATGGATCTGGTAAACGTCAAGTTCCTTAACAAGCTTCTCATAAACGGCATGGGTGGTTTCAACATCCTTTATCAGATAATCAATATACTTTTCAGTGACTTTTCCATGTTCAATCCCTTTCATTTTCTGAACAGGAGTGTTGAGCCTTTCTGCGGCTTTTTCAAGGGAAATACGCCTTTCCTGAAGGAGAACTTCAGCCAGCCTTTGAGTATCCAGGAAATAGCCTGAGAAATAGATCTCTCCTTTGTTCTGCTTGGTAGTGGTAAACTTGAAGCTGTTAGAGTATCCAAGCTTTCTGATGATTACTGGAGGTTTAAAGGGATCATCTGAGAGGGTAAGGGTAAAGCCTCCTCTGTTCCTTCCCCTTGAATCTCCTGATCTTTTGGATATCCTGCTTATATCAAAAGCCAGGTTATACCCATTGCAGAGGGTTTTAAGCCCAAAGACTTCAGGATAAAATACATTGTCTATGAACTCATCCAGGGAATACAGGCTTATGTTATGTTTTCTTGAATAGGCTTCCAGTATCTTTGTTTCCCTTTCATTCAGGGTAGATGGATCATAGAATAAACCATCATGCTGAATAACTCCATCCTGGTAGATCTGGAAGTATCCTATCTTAAAATTTTGATACTGGTTGATTGTGGTTTCAGTATCAAAGACCAGTACCCTATTATGCCTGAGAGGAGTATCATAACGCCTAAAGCTCCTATACTCTCCTTTTTTCTCAAGTCTTTGAGTATATCCCCTGACTGCAACTTTAGACATTTTGCACCATCTCATTTCCAAGATCAATTAGCTGAGTTCCTAATTCTGTAAGCAAGGCACCAATAGATACAATCTGAAAAGCTCTTTTTTGCTCAGGGGAGGCGTTTCCCGATCTGGCTTTTGGGTTAAATTTATTCTGTTCCTTTGTTACCTTGGAATGGCAGTTTTTGCAGAGAGGCTTAACCTGGTCTGAATTGCTCCTTCCATAGATGTGATGCATTTCAATAACATCTGGGTCATCTTCCCCACAGGCAACACAGCAAAGAGAAGGGTTCCCATTTCTCTTATGTTTGTTCAAAGTTTTTTGATACGTTTCCTTGTCCATAGTTTCACCTCCTTAGTGCTGATAAATTTCCAAAAACTCTGGCTCTTCCTGGGCTTCCAGGATCTCATAGAGCTTATCAAGGTCGGTTTCAAAGTGGTGGACTTTGCCTTTTGCATCCACTATTTGAACATCTTTGAACTTGGCAAGAACAGAAGGATCATTATTTTTTAATGCCTTCTGAACACTGGCAAAATATTCTCCTATTAAAGACCTATCCTTAGAACTGACTGTAACTATTGTTTCTTGTCCTTCTGTTGAGTAGATAAGCATATTAACCTGGATAGTATCGGCTTTTGTAACCTTCCAGGTTCCTCCTGACTTGTACAAGTTCTTTCCAAGATGCTTGACTGCAAATTCTGTCCTTTTGCCTATTTTTTCAAGTACAGAAGAAAGATTTTCTCCTTTTCTCATTTCCCTTAAAATTTGGAGAGATAGATTTCTATCTCTCTTATCCTGGGCTGAAAGGGTGTTCCATGCTGTCTGGCTAAGGTCAAAATCCCCTATCTTCAGATTTCTAAGCTGGCTGAGGCTTTTATCAGGAAAAAATTTGTGTTTCCTGATGATTTCCTTTGCATATTTTGTATCCCTGGGCTGAGCTTTGAGCCATTCTCCATAAGTTCTGTAGTCTTTAGAAAATCTTGGTCGGCTCATCTTTCAGCCTCCCACAGTTTCATTAATGCTATTCTGACAACTTCAGCCTGAGAGCAGCCAAATTTATCTGACATCTTTACTAACTTCTCCTTAAGGTAAGGAGAAAGTGTTGTTATTATCCTTTCATTTGTGTTACTCATAATCAATTACCAAAAAACACAAGCAAATGAAAGGTTTTATATGTATTTGATGTAATATTTGATAGTAAATATGATAGCTAAATATTATAGAAATGATGTAATTAACAAGAAAAATGATGTAGACTTTGATGTAGAGGTAATGGATTATGTATACAAAAATCTCTTTGTTAGAAGGGAGCAACTCATTAATCATTTCATAGAGACACATAACGGAGAAAGAGGGTATACAAGACCAAGTATTGAGCGTAAGATTGCACGATTGACCAAGAATGGGTCTTTAATTATTGTCAAGCAACCAGAATTAGAAAACTATGGGATATATGACAAGGATCAGAGAGCCTCATACTTGACCGTAAAAGAAATTATTGACATTGACGTTTATCTTGATACTTTATTTTCCTACTTTGAATCAAATGAAAAATATGATAAAAATTCGATTCTAATTGAGATTGATCTCTATAAAGATAGATATTCATTTACTGGTGAACAGTTAGATGTTTTGGTTGACTATCTATCTACTGACAACGAAAATCTACAATTTCATATAATACAAATCTTAAAAGAGTATATCCTTGAGAGAAATATTAAGCCTACAAATAAAGAAAAATTGCTCAAAGCTGTGAACGAAACTTTAGGTAAACTTTCTGGAATCTCAAAAGAACATGAAAATTACAGAACATATCTCATATCCATCCTTGGTTACTATAATAGCGATTCTGTTATTGATTGGTTAAAATATGACCTCAAAAATCTGAACACTAATGAGAAATTTTTTGAAATCAAGAAAAATTACAGCGATACTCACACCGTTAGAATTATTGATAGACATAAGCTCGAATTATTCAATTTAATAAATGATCTTAAAAAAGAAGGCAAAGAGGAAGAAGCCAGGCTTGTGTATAACGTAAAGCATGAAGCGGCTAAAGCTTTAGGTTATATAATAGAGAAGGAGGATGATTCTTGGTGAAACTTCTTCTTCTGAATGGTCATGGCATAAACATGCATGTTGATGGAGCAAAGCTCCATGTTAAAGATGGAAGGTTTTCAACTACTGAAGAGCCTCAAGAATACGTATTTTCTCCAAAAAGGATTGATGTAGACGGTATTATCATTTATGGTAAGAGTGGGAACCTAACCTTAGAGGCTATTAGATGGCTCATTAAACACAACATCCAGGTTTCTATCTTGGATTGGAATGGCAAGCTCTTAACCACAATGCTTCCTCCTGAAAGTACCAATCTAAGAACAAAGTTTGCTCAGTATCATGCTTTTGAGGATAAGGAAGCAAGGCTTGAGATAGCAAAGAAGTTTATCGAAGCTAAATTTAACAAGTCTAAAGCGGTTCTTGATTTCCTGAGCCAAAGGTATCCTGAAATTAATTTTGATATTTCGGATGGTCTCACAAAATTAAGAGAAGTAAAAAGCACCAGGGAAATATTGGGAGTAGAGGGAACCTTAGCCGGTAAATACTGGATTGAGTTTTCAAAGGCTGTCCCAAAGGAGTATGATTTCTGTAACAGGATAGACCAGTTCAGAAGAGCTATGGGTTCAGGGGATATGGTAAACACCATGCTCAATTATGGCTATTCTCTGCTTGAATCTGAATGTTTGAGAGCCATAAACACTGTTGGGTTAGATCCTCATGTCGGGTTTTTGCATGAAATGACGCCAAGCAAGAACAGCTTAGCCTATGACCTTCAGGAGCCTTTCAGGTTTCTTGTGGATCTGGCAGTTATCAGTCTTATTGAACAGGGAGCTATGGAAAGTAAAGACTTTATCAGGACAGAAAATTACAATCTGAGGCTAAAGCCTACAGGAGCCCGAAAGATCGTTAATGAGTTTTCCAGTATGCTGAATAAAAAGGTAAGTTACCAGGGAAAAGAAAGCACATGGAGTTATGTTATCTTTCTGAAAGTAAGGGAATTAGCCCATTATCTTACTAGCAAAAAGGAAAAACTGGATTTCGTTAAGCCTGAATATGAAATAGAGAGGATTGATTCTTATGTTATAAGGCAAAAGATTCTTAACATTTCTTATGTTGATTGGAAGAAATTAGGGTTTTCTAAAGGCACATTGCATTATATGAAGCAGAATGCAAAGTCAGATAAACCGTTTACTCTTAACAGCCATGTTCTGGACAGGGTGAATAAATGGGAAGCTCTTGTTTCAGGTCAAAAGTAAAAATATGTATGTTTTTACTGAAAAGTGTAAAATTGTAAATTTTACAGTAAAATAGTAAAACGGTATCAAGAGAAATTGTAAATTTTACAGTAAAATTGTAAAACGATATCAAGGGAAATTGTAAATTTCACCTGTAAAATTGTAAAACGGTATCAATAAGGATTGTAACAAGTAAATTAGATTTTGTATCTCTTTGTAAAATTCTGTGATATAGTTCAAAATCAAGTAATTTTTGATATGTCTATATTAGAATTTGGAGCTTAAAAGTATCATTTATCATACCACCTTCTGGTTAATGTTACTCTGCTATATTCCTTAGCGCTATCTGGAATCTGATATATACCCTGTGAGTAAATATTCGTTTCCTTCTCTTCATTTGTAACAAGATAATTATTGAATCTATCCTGAGCTTTTTTATCTGCCATGGGAAAACCAGGAAAGAGATATAAAATTAATAATATTAAGCTATAGGTTTACCTGCCGAAGGCAGGATATAAGATAATATTTAGTATCCTCTTCAAATTCAAGGGGGAATTTTCTACCCCGAAAAATATACAATAATTTGGTCATACATTTATGAAGTTGATTGTGTCTCCCAAGTATGTTTTTTATACCTGGCTAAATTTTTAATTTTCCAGCAAATCTGTGAAACTTATTTTTCCCCATACAATTTGAAGAGGATACAATATTTACTCATATCTTTTCTTATAGTTTTACATTGGAACTTCTTGCGGCATCTATGATCTTATATATTTTATGGCCAGAACATCAAACAATCAAAATTAGAAAATAATTATAGACATTAAAATGATTCCAAAAAAAGATTAATTTAAGACATTTGCCGTAAAATTTATATCTACATTGCCAAAGATGATCATATGAAGTTCAAATCTACTTTTCAGATTATCTGAACTCCACAAAATATCTCTAAGATGTATATCAAGAAGCACAATTATGTTAGCTTTGCGTTTAAGACTTAGCTTTAATGATTCTGCTTCTTGATAAATAACTCGCGCATCGATCTCAAATAACTCCATTATTTTGTGAATATGATTCAGAATTACAGAAAATAATAGAGGTAAAAATATGAAATTAAAGATACTTCTAGTACTCCTACTAATCAATATGATAGGATTAGGAGCAGCAGTAGAGGAAGATGAAGATCAAAATTACAATATTGACCTATATTCCGGAAAAGTTTCAACGCCAGAAGAACTAATTGCAATTTTTGGAAATAGTACTCCAATATTACCTGACGACTGGTTTGAAAAATGCGAAGAAGAACGGGAAAAACTCAGAATAGAAATTGAAAAAGATGAAAAAGAAAATTTAATTAAAAAACCACTTACACCTGAAAAAATAGCTCAAATAAATGCTAATGCTCCAGAAGGAATGTTCTTAATAAGTGGGATCGAAGATGTTTCGGTAAAAAGTAATTCGCCTGAAAATGTCACAATCAAGGATGATAAAATAGTTATGGTTTGGTCAACTTCAAAAAATAAGGCAATATCTGACTCTTCCGAATACTCTATAAAGACAGTGGTACCAAATGTTGTTGTTACGGGTGCTACTTGTGACTGGAGATGGATTCAGAATGAATCTGCAGCCAATCAAATTACAATAAAAAATTATGGCACAGTTGCTGCTAATGGATTTGTTATGCTTTATTCTTATGAAGATTCGAATGGCTGGGCAAGAAATTACGTAAACCTTTTACCAGGTGAAGAAGTTACAATTTCCCTTCCATTTTATGTAGATCCTGATTTATTCACAACTGTGGGTAGCAAGTCAATAACTATAAGAAATTACGTTGTGGTCAATTCAAGCGTTTATTTAACAAGTGCTCCAACCGTCAGTGCACCCTTTGTTGAAGTCTACAATAATAATGTAGGGTATCTTGAAGACCCTGATAATGGCAGAAATTTGCAACTGACTGACCTCCATCATCATAACGAATATGAAATATCTGTATTAGCAGCTCAAGCTGGAGATAATACATCTACTCCTTATACTACAGGACGTAAAATTGTTCTATATGTTGATGGTGTAATGGAATACAATATATCTGCATTAGACCCAACATTAACTGGATCAGATGATTGGATAATTGAGAATGGTTATGAAGGAATATGCGATGAATTTTCTGTATTAAATAGTGATTTTGCAAGAGCTTTAGGTGTACCAGCAAGGACTATTGCATGTAATTTAGTGGAACCCGGAGAACCTACTATATCTCATCAATTTAATGAGATATGGGATGGAAGCCGTTGGGTTCACTCAGATGCAACAGGAGCATATGATAATCCTCATGTTTATAACAATGATAATAAGGCTGTTGATTATACGCACCTGGCTTATGATTCAGATGACAGCAGGAGTAGTGTTGACGGTCCAGATGGAGATGGTATTTTGCATGGTGTATTTGATTCTATCTTCACCTATACCCCTGAATTAGAGTTAATTTACAATTGAGGGGTGCAATACTCCTTTTTTTATATAAAGAAGCATGAACGTCCAGGTCTTTAGCTTAGGGACAGTTCACATATACTTATAATATATGTCACGTTTATTTTTTAACTTCTCTTATTTTTTAACAATTAACTAAAAACATTTAATGAGTTGTGCCTATTAATTTACTGCTACGTTCAAAGTTCAACGTTCTAAAAATCCATCTGAATTCTCAAGCTTCGTCCTTCCTCGAACTTGGTCCTATTTTTGATGCATTATTATTACTCTCACCCAACTAACTATTTATTTATATTAACTTATTAAATCAAAAATTGTAGAAAAAGAGTTTTTTAGTTGAGGCAACTTTTGAAAATAAAACTGTTGTGCAAATTCCTTACAAAACAGCGTTGCGTTTTTTTGAGTTACCTATATCCCCGCACTAACCTTTTGGGATATAGGTATCTCTAAAAAACGCAACGCTGTTTTGAAAGGAATTCGCACAACAGTTTTTTCCGGAAAAAGATCTGATATATAATTCAGCTCATGTTTATAAATTTTTATATATAAAAATAAAACATAAGGCTATTTTTCGAAATTTGTGCATAATTCATTTTTCAAAAAATAATTGAATTTAAAACAGATTTTCTGTTTTTAGTGAAAGATCTTAAAAATAAACAGTTAAATCCTCGCTAATGAGTTTTATGATTTTGCCTTTTAAGTTCAAGTTCGCTACTTTTGTGAGAAAAATATATAATGCAATTGTCTTGTATAAGATGATATGATTCTGTTAATAAAAAACGAAACCTGGTATTACGTTGAAAGACTTTATCTTCATGTATACGGAAGTTCTAAGTTTATTAACTTTTTAAGAAGTTTTGAACTTAATTATGATGTAGAATACCCGAATAATATTCATGATTTTATGAAAGAACACGATCATTCTATTGAAGACTTTATGAGTATTGTTAAAGATGAAAAAAAATTAGAAATACTAAAAAAGATTATTTTTGATACTCAGATTGAAAAAACGCAACGGCTTGACTTCAACTATTATGGAGAACAAATAAATGCATGGTACCCAAAAGTTGTTGAGAATTTAAAATCTTCTAACATTGATATTGATTATACTAACGAAACACTCATTGAGACAACAAACTTAAAGCTAAACTTATTTCTTCATAATATTTCTGGATTCATAGTAAACAACTTAAGCGACACAAATTGGTCTTATGTTTCAGAAATATGTGGTGTTACTCATATATTAAATTTCCCAAAGAATGAACAACTCATTAGATCTCATGAACTTATAGACTCTAATTATGAGTCTCATATTTATTATTTTTTAAAAGATGTACATTCTTATAACGAAGATTTTTGCATGCTTCTTATTAGATTAGTCGGAAAACAAGGAACATTGAACGATACTGGAAAAGAAAAATTCCACGAAATATTGACCAATTTTGAGCAGAATAATTGGATTGAATTGTTAATTCAAAATATTAAAAACCCGACTCATGAAAATTTAATTGATTGTGAAGTAGTTCCAGACTCATTTTACAGGGCATTAGCCAATGAAATAAATTTTCAGTACATAACTAATCATTATATACCTCTTTCGATACTAATTCGTAAAATTATAGAAAATTTGATAATTGATATCTTGCGTAAAAAATACGGACATTCAAATATGGAGATGTATTATAACATAAACCAGGGACGGTTCCAAGATTTTTCAGTTTTGTTGCGTAATCTTGATTCTTGTAAGCAAGATTTTAAACACGTTTCTAGTAGCTTCAATGACGACCTAATGAGAAAGATTAAGAAGTACAAAGAATCTGGAAATTCAGCAGCACATTCAATAGATGTAAATCTAACTAATGATTACTTTCTATCAAATAAAGAAGAAATTAATTACATTATTAATATATTAATACGGGTTTGTAAGAATTTACCTCCAGAATAAACATTTTTAATTTTTGAGTCTATAAAAAACTATGAAAAAGACTTAGTACGAAACCTAAAAAGAAGTAGTTCAGATAACATCTAGAAGTTTATTTACTTCTTTTGTTTTTAAATTTATCTTCCCATCTTCCTGAATTCTATCTTTCATTCTCTTCAATGTACTTCTATGCTTAATTCCTAACTTCCTTGCCTCTTCAGGAGTTAAAGCCAAAATTTTCTGTTTAATCTCTTCCTGATTAATGAAAACTTGAGATCCTGTTACATCCAAAGGCTGATCCTCAATATTATTGGCTTCTTTCCCAATGTAAACCAGTCCGTCAGCCTGAACATGCTTTCTCTCTAAAATCCCAATCTCTCCCTCAAACTTGTTTTCAAGATGCTCAACATACTGCAAGATGGTTCTGCTTAATGGCTTGAAATATTGTGATCCTTCCTTAACTTCTCCAGTTTCGTAATCAATAAATGGCCCATAAACTATCTTCTGATAATCCTTAGTAAATGGAGCCAGAGGCTTGACAGCCTTATCATTTTCTTCAATTGCCTGGAACCCTACAAGAAAGAAGTTAAAAGGCTTAATTTGCTCTTTCCAAGGCTTCACATCATTCAGTTTCTTAAACCTATTCAATACATTGGAAGTAGTAACAGTAAGCCTGGAAATTGCATAAAGGTTTGAATACTTCTCTTCAATATCCCTTTCAGTAATCAGCCCATAATGAAGTTTAAGAATATCTTGCCAGATTTCAGCCTGCCAATCTTCAACTGAGTTAGGAAAAGGGTTTGTTAGATGCCCAAGCCCATGAAGCTTGTAAGACCTTTCATCTTCCATGAACCTGATTTTTCTATTCTCATAGTAGTATAGAGCATACCTTTTAGAAGCAATACCATAAAACCAGAGATCCTTTTTCTCAGGTTTAAGCAATGGAATATCCATGTTGTAAGGGTTAAGAGGCTGAAAGAACTCTGCAAGCTCCTGAGCTTTTTCAGGAGGCACAAATACAGAATCAGTATCCATATAAGCGTGAATTGCTCCAAGCTCTTTTAATCTGGCTTCAGCCATTGTTAAGAAAAGCCTGGCTCCTGAAGTAATCATAACAGCCAGGAGAGGATGAAAATACTTTCCTGACTTCTCAAACCTGTTTTCCTTAGTAACAAAGTTATCAAGCCCATAAACCTGAAAATCACTTTTCTTATCTTCTGGGTTAAGCTCAATAAATATTCCATAACTGAGGGCATTTACAAGGATTTTGATAGCCTGGGCTCTGCTTGATAGATGTTGAAATTCAGGATCATTTTTATCTGTCTTTTTCAACCTTTCCTTAATTTTCTGCCTTTCTTCTACAAGAACCTGAACAATGTTATCCTTTGACGGATCAATGTCAACTCCAAGAATCCTGGATTTCCTTAACCCCTTCTGTACTCCTTTAGGAATAAATTTTACAGCTTCTTTGATCTTTGGAACCTTGCCAGTAAGGAGGTAGGAGCCTATAACATCCGGTAAAGAATACCACATCTCAGAGTTAGAACTCAGATAATTGATTCCTACGTTAAACCCTGTATTATTTCCTTTGTAATCCATCCTTACAGGTAAATTATCATTATCAGGCTGAATCTTGACCATAACAACAAGCTTTTTCCATGTATCCTGTTTCTGAAGGTCTGAAAGCTTCAGTTTTGAGATAAACTCCCTGGTTTCTTCTGTGATGTCCTGAATTTCCAGGCTCTCAGCTATGATGTATTTCCAGAGGTCCATTTCCATTGTAACTGTGGGATACATGCTTGTAAAATCCAGAACAGTAACCTTTGTTGGCTCCTTCCTTATTTTACATTCTGTTCTTCCCCCAAAATAGGAAGTCATCATGTTTCCAATAGCTGAATCTGGAAAATCTGGATTCATTTCCAAGAATGGCTTAACCCCTAACTGGCTGAGAGCATGTTTTCCAATGGAAGCAGAGCTAAAGATCTTTGTTATGGGTATATGGATCTGATAAACGTCAAGCTCCTTAACAAGTGCCTTATATACAGCCTGGGTGGTTTCAACATCCTTTACTAGATATTCAATATACTTTTCAGTAACCTTTCCATGCTCAACCCCTTTCATTTTCTGAACAGGCGTATTAAGCTTCTCTCCTGCTCTCTCAAGGGAAATATGGTTTGATTGAAGAAGAACTTCAGCCAGCCTTTGAGTATCCAGGAAATATCCTGAAAAATAACTATCTCCTTTGTTCTGCTTGGTAGTGGTAAACTTAAAGCTGTTAGAATAGCCAAGCTTCCTGATGATTACAGGAGGGTTAAAAGGATCATCTGAGAGGGTAAGGGTAAAACCGCCTCTGTTCCTTCCCCTTGAATCTCCTGATCTTTTTGCTATCCGACTTATGTCAAAAGCTAAGTTATACCCATTGCAGAGGGTTTTAAGCTCAAAGACTTCAGGATAAAATACATTGTCGATGAACTCATCCAGGAGGTACAGGTTTAAGTTATGGTTTCTTGAATAGGCTTCCAGAATCTTATTTTCTCTTTCATTCAGGATAGTTGGATCATGAAATAACCCATCATGCTGAATAACTCCATCCTGGTAGATCTGAAAGTATCCAATTTTGAAATTTTGATACTGGTCTATGGTTGTTTCAGTATCAAAGACCAGTACCCTGTTATGCCTGAGAGGAGTATCATAATGCCTAAAGCTCCTATACTCCCCTTTTTTCTCAAGCCTCTGAGTATATCCCCTAACTGCAACTTTAGACATTTTGCATCATCTCATTTCCAACATCAATTAGCTGAGTTCCTAATTCTGTTAGTAAAGCACCAATAGAGACTATCTGAAAAGCTCTCTTTTGTTCAGGAGAGGCGTTTCCAGATCTGGCTTTTGGGCTTAGCTTATTCTGTTCCCTTGTTATCTTGGAATGGCAGTTTTTACAGAGAGGCTGAACCTGGTCTGAATTGTTCCGCCCATAGGGATGATGCATTTCAATTACATCTGGGTCATCTTCCCCACAGATAACACAGCAAAGAGAAGTTTTTCGGTTTCTCTTCTGTTTGTTCAAAGTTTTCTGATATGCTTCTTTATCCATAGTTCCCCCTCCTCAATGCTGATAGATTTCCAAAAATTCAGGTTCTTCCTGGGCTTCCAGGATCTCATAGAGCTTATCAAGGTCAGTTTCAAAATGGTGGACTTTGCCTTCAGAATCCACTATTTGAATATCCTTGAACTTGGCAAGAACAGAAGGATCATTGTTTTTTGTAGCCTTGTAAACACTGGCGAAATATTCTCCAATCAAAGACCTATCTTTAGAACTGGCTGTAATGATCGTTTTTTGTCCTTCTGTGGAATAGATCAGCATATTAACCTGGATAGTATCGGCTTTTGTGACCTTCCAGGTTCCTCCTGACTTGTACAGGTTCTTTCCAAGATGCTTGACTGCAAATTCGGTTCTTTTGCCTATTTTTTCAAGTACAGAAGAAAGATTTTCTCCTTTTCGCATTTTCCTTAAAATTTGGAGAGATAGGGTTCTATCTCTCTTATCCTGGGATGAAAGAGTTTTCCAGGCTACCTGGCTTAGATCAAAATCTCCGATCTTGAGTTTTCTAAGTTGGCTGAGGCTCCGATCAGGGAAAAACTTGTGTTTCCTGATGATTTCTTTTGCATATTTTGTATCTCTGGGCTGAGCCTTGAGCCATTCTCCATAGGTTCTACATTCTTTGGAAAATTTTGGTCGGCTCATCTTTCCGCCTTCATCATTCTGATAAAAGCTGTTCTCATAACTTCAGCCTGAGAGCATCCGTACTCTTTTGCCTTCTGTGCGAGGTTCTCCTTAAGGTAAGGAGACAATGTTATCAGTACTCTGTCTTTTGTATCTTTTGTATTCATGTAACTCACAATAAACAGTATGCATTATACTAGGTATTGTACAGAATTGAGTATAACTTTAAGTACAAGTTTGACGTATATTTTATATATATTTGTGATCAATATGAAAAAGAAAGAGTATGATTTTGACACTGAAGTAAAGAATTATCTTACGCAAAAAGGGTATGCAAGAAGGCGGCAACTCATAAAAGACCTCATGGAAATACATAAAAATGAACTTGGATATAGCCTCAAAAGTATAAACCGTAAATTAGACAAACTAAAAAATCAAGGTATGATTATACGGCTGGAATATTCCGATTTTGGGAAATTAGGAATAGAGGATACTGATAAAAACGCCAGTTATCTTACCTTGAAAAATATATCCAAAATAACGGAGCATCTGGATAAGATCTTAGAACGGCTTGATTCAGAAGAGCCCATGAAGCAAAAAATGGCTTTAAAAGAGATTGCCCGTTATGAACAAACTTATGTTTTAACTCCTGTACAACTGGATCTAGTTGTAGCTCAGTTTGATAAGAACATTGATGTAGGAACTATAGATGCTGAGCTTGCTGATAAGCTATTACTTTTATTAGACAGATATATTTTGAAAAAAGATATTGAGCCAACGAATAAAGCAAAAACAATTGACTTGTTAGTAAAATTGCTAGACAAATATCCTGTTCCTGTTTCAACCCATGTAAACCTTAGAACTCACATCATCTATCTTCTTGGGCATTATGGGCATAAGGCTGTAATTGAAAGGTTTATGGAAGATGCAAGAACCCTACAGGATCCTTTTTCTGTAGAAAATGTTTACAATACAGAATACACAGCCAACCTTATAGAGGAACACAGAGAAGAACTTTACAAACTAGAAGAAGAGCTAGCAATAGAAGGAAAAGATAACGCTTCACAGTTTGTTTCTAACATAAGAACTGAGGCTCTAATTAATTTGGGTTTATATAAAAACCCTTATATAAAAGGAAAGAAGGAGGATGATTCTTGGTGAAGCTTCTTCTTTTGAATGGTCACGGCATAAATATGCACGTTGATGGAGCCAAGCTTCATATTAAGGATGGCAGGTTTTCAACTACTGAAGAGCCTCAAGAATACATATTTTCCCCAAAAAGGATTGATATTGATAGCATTATAATCTATGGGAAACGCGGAAACCTAACCTTCGAGGCTGTTAGATGGCTGATTAAACATAATGTCCAGGTCACTATTCTCAATTGGAATGGTAAACTCTTAACAACTATGCTTCCTCCTGAAAGTACAAATGTAAAAACAAAGTTTGCTCAGTATCACGCTTTTGAGGATCAGGAAACCAGGCTTGAGATAGCAAAGAAGTTTATTGAGGCTAAATTTGATAAATCTAAAACTGTTCTTGACTTCCTTAGCCAAAGGTATCCTCAAATTAAATTTGATGTTTCGGATGAACTCACAAAATTAAAAGATGGAAAGAGTATCCGAGAACTTATGGGAATAGAGGGAGGGTTAGCTTGGAAATACTGGAATGAGTTTTCAAAAGCTATTCCAAAGGAATATGATTTCTGTTCTAGGATAGACCAGTACAGAAGACCTGTAGGACCTGGGGATATGGTAAACACTATGCTGAATTATGGCTATTCTTTGCTTGAATCTGAGTGCCTGAGAGCCATTAATTCTGTAGGTATGGATATTCATGTAGGGTTTTTGCATGAAATGACACCAAGCAAAAACAGTTTAGCCTATGACCTTCAGGAGCTATTCAGGTTCCTTGTGGATCTGGCAGTTATCAGCCTGGTTGAAAGTGGAGCTATGGAAAGTAAAGACTTTATCAGGACAGAAAATTACAATCTGAGGCTTAAACCTACAGGAGCTAGGAAGATTGTTAATGAGTTTTCCAGTATGCTGAATAAAAAAGTAAATTACCAGGGAAAAGAAAGCACTTGGAGCTATGTTATTTTCCTGAAGGTAAGAGAATTAGCACATTATCTTACTAGCAAAAAGGAAAAACTGGATTTTGTTAAGCCTGAATATGAGATTGAGAGAGTTGACTCTTACGACATAAGGCAAAAGATTCTCAATATTTCTTATGTTGATTGGAAGAAGTTAGGATTTTCTAAGGGCACTTTACATTACATGAAGCAAAATGCAATGTCAGATAAACCGTTTACTCTTAACAGCCATGTTCTGGAAAGGGTAAATAAGTGGGAGGCATTGGTTTCAAGTCAAAAGTAAAAATGTGTATAGTTTTACTGTAAAATGTAAAAAATGTAAAATTTACAGTAAAATGGTAAAACGGGATCAAACGAAATTGTAAATTTTACAAGTAATATGTAAATTTTACAGTAAAATAACTGTGGTGCACCTGTTACTCATGTTCACGGTCACAGATTCTTAATCATAGATTTGAACTCGTCCCGGTCTATCAGCTTTACATCGTTTGCGTTTCCAAGCTCAATTGCACGTTTAGTGAAATAACTATTTGTTACTACAATACAGGAATTACATTTATAATACCCTTTAGATGCGACTACTTCTTGTATTGCTTTATTTGAAACCTTTCCTGTATGTCTTTTTATTTGTACCACACTTCGTTCTTCACATTTAGATATAATTAAATCGGCCCCTTGGTCCCCAGATAATGAAGTATGTTTAATAGTGTATCCCATCTTTTTATATAAAGCTCCTGTGAATTTTTCAAAATCATAGCCCTTCATTTTATCTATCTCGTCAATAGTATCTTCTACAAGAGCAAAGTATGCTTTAGAATCAATATTTTTTGTTTTTTCATAGCATCTTATAGCTTCTTCGTACCTACCCATTCTAAAAAAAGTCGTTCCTTTATTGTGCCAACTATATGCATGGTTTGGCTTGGCAGAGATTGTCAGATCAAAACATTCCATAGCTTCTTGATTTCTCCCTACAATCAGAAGAGAAACCCCTTTATTGTACCAAGCATCTACATTATTTGGCTCAACTGAAATAACTTTATCGAAGCATTCTATGGCCTCTTGATATTTCTCCATCTTACATAAAGAACCTCCTTTAACATACCAAAAATCTGCATTTCTTGGCTGAAACGAGATTGCTACATCAAAGACTTCTATAGCTTCTTGGTATCTGCCCAGGATAAAAAGACAAACTCCTTTATTACGCCACGCTGATGCATTGTTTGGCTCAATCAGGGTTGCTTTATCGAAGCATTCTATAGCTTCTTGATTCATGCCAATATTAATAAAACAAGCTCCTTTTACTAACCATACACTTGCGTGTTCTGACTCAGTCAAGCATACACTTGCGTGTTCTGATTCAATCAAGAGGGCTTTATCAAAGCATTCTATAGCTTCTTGATTCATGCCCCTCTCATAAAAAGAAGTTCCTTTGTGAAGCCAAGCTTCTAGGTGGTAAGGCTTAGCCAAGATCTGTCTATCGTAGTACTCTATTGCCTCCTTATGTTTTCTATTATCTGATAAACTACAACCTGTATCAAATAAGTTTCTAGCTAAGTCTTTATCTTTAGAGGTATTTTTTTCCTTATTACTAACTGTTACTTTTTCCGTATCATGTTTTTCAAACTTTTTATTTGGTGTAGCGATGTCACCTCTTTCTACAAGAGAAAAATATAAATTAGGATCAATCTTTCTAGTTTTTTCAAAGCATTCAATACCTTCTTGGTATCTATTTACATTAAGAAAAGCTATTCCTTTTTTATACCAAGCATATGCATAGTTTGGGTTAGCTAAAATGGATCTATCGTAATATTCTATAGCCTCTCCATATTTTCCTTCATTTGACAATCTACAACCCATATCACGTAATTTCTTGGCTGTATACCTCTCTTTAAATTTATTATTCTCTCTATTATTAGCTGCTTCTTTTTCATGATAATTTGTAGAATTTTTATCCTCATATGTACTTTTTTGATTGCTATCTATCTTTTTTTCCTCATTGATAATGTTATATTTTTCTATACTGTTTTTTTCAGATTTAATTCTCTCTCTAGTTTTTTTCAATTCTAAATTCACTATTTTTTTTAACAACGGATCACTAATTTTTATTCTTCTATTCTTACTATCGAGTTCATTTTTCAGAGATTGGAATTCTCGTTCTGAAAACCCACTTTTATATATTTGAACAAATTTACATATTAAGTCATAATCTCCCGTTTTTTTTAATGATAGAATCGTATTTTCATCACTTCCACGACCAAAAATTAACATTAACATGGAGACACCAATTAAAAAAATTACCATCGGATCCATAAAAATGAAATTTCCCCTAAATACTTTTTTAGTAGAATTTTATAAATAGTATTCAGTTATATATTTTTGCTTTTTAGAAATAAACGCTTTTTAAAAATACTTCTTATGCATAAATTCATATAACTATATGAAAAATTCGACGTTCCTTTGTATATAAGGAATTCAAAATTAGAAAATTGATTTTTTTGGCTAAGATAACTTTCAAAAAACTGCTGTGCATAAATGTTAAAAAACAGCGTTGCGTTTTTTTGAGTTACCTATATCCCCGCACTAACCTTTTGGGTAATAGGTAACTCGAATTTTTTGTACGCTTTTGTAAGGTTTATGCACAACCGTTTTTTTAGAAAGTTGGCTCTCCAAAAATTAGTTTTTCATAAATTTGGGACAATAAAAAACAAATCTTTTTTCACTAGTACAAAAATAATGTACAGTCTCTTATTCTCAAAAAAAAGCCTTAGTAGAAATAAACCTTTTGATTCGTAATTATTTGGAAATAAGAGCTATCATAACTAGGACTTACGCGGTTGAACTGAAAAATTAGTACGCTTTTAACTTTCAACTCTCTAAAAGACACATTTGATCGCAGTGCCTATTGTACTCGATTGTGTACTTTAAGTGCATAAGCCCTGTTATATTAAGTCAGTGACTTTTAATCCTAACTCGTTTTTCTATTACACTTATTTCTGATTATTTTGTATCAATTATTATAAAATTAGTGGCTCGTGTTTTATATGAAATGTGACGAAATTCAAAATACAGAAGCTCTTTTGAATCAAAACAATCAAAATACGATTACAACCCTATCTACTGATACTTTTACTCAAAGCATCGAAAAAAGGGGTTGTAGACGTCCAGGTGGTCAGAAAGGACACCCAGGATTTACACTAAATATGAGTGAGTATCCTGGTGAAATCATCACATATCAACTTTATAAATGCAAGCATTGTGGAAATAGTTTATTGAATACTAAAGTCAAAAAATACGAAAAGAGACAGAAATTTGATATTATTATAAATCAAAATGTGATAGAGTATCGTATTGAAATTAAGAAATGCACTTATTGTGATTCCATATCTAAAGCAGATTTTCCGGAAAATATAATAAAAAGAACACAATATGGTTCAAGAGTTTTGGCAATTGCAGTTTATTTACGAAATTTTCAATTGATACCTTACGAGAGAATCTCGAGAGCATTACAAGACTTTTTTGGATTGAAAATAACAGTCGCTACGATAATAAATGCAGAAAATAAGTGCTTCTACAATCTAAAAGGAGTTACAAATAACATCAAGAGCAGATTAATTAGAGAAAACGTTATCAACTGTGATGAGACGGATATTAATTTGAATGGTCGAAAACACCATTGTCATGTAATTTCTACTGAGAAATTGACATTGTACTTTCATCATAGAAATAGAGGACACAAAGCTATGAAGAAAATGGGGGTGTTACCAAAGTATAGGGGAATAGTTGTTCATGACTTCTGGAAACCTTACTTCAAATACAAAAATTGTGAACATGCAGTTTGTAATGTCCATATTCTAAGAGGCTGTCTGAATATTCATTTTTCATTCGGGTAAAGTTACTATATTAGCCAGTCTTCTGCTCATTATATGGATCATAGCAGCATAAATGAAGGC
>NZ_JJOV01000006.1:0-59802 GCF_000979385.1 Methanosarcina sp. 2.H.A.1B.4 | reverse complement strand
AAAGAAGTTTGCAGAATCAATAACAGCAGAACGTGAGGAAGTTGACGCTTATATCCCACGAAGCTGAAGACTTCGGGGTTTTACGCTCCTTCCCATAAAAAAAGAAAAAGAGAGAATAATTCTGCTGATTTAGTTTTACTGGTTTGATCGGTTAGCCTGGTTCTGCTGGTTACCTTTTAATGACCATGAACGCACCGAAAAGCGCTGTAACAAAAAGCAACCCCGTGAAGAATATTGAATAACCTGCTTTTGCAGCATCTTCGCCTTCCTCATCACCTGCTTGAGTAACAGGCTCCTGCATGTCAACAGAACTATCTGTCCCTCCCTTTGCAAAACTGGCTTCTTCAGAATTTCCTGCTTCTGTGGAATACTCAGATGATACAGAATCTTTATTCACAATTTTTACATCGCCTTCTGAATCACTGCTGCTACTTGAACCCGTACTGCTTGAACTCATATTTAAGTCAGCAGAGGAAACGGAACCTTCGAGATCAACTTCAGTTATCGTTCCCGGAGTTTTGGTTGTAATCGCTTCAATTTCAGAGACTGGTATATTTAAACTGGTTATATTTCCATTGACATAGAACTCCACAATCTCAATATTAGTATAGTTTTCAGGAGTGAGATTCAGGTTCAGGCTGTATTTACCTTCTTCTCCTACGGTACTTTTTGCAATTAGCTCTCCTTCATAATATGCCAGAATCTCAGAGCCCTCAGAGACAGGTTCTCCATTAACATCCAGCCCACCATACAGGATGAGCGGCAGGTCAGGCACATCTCCAATCGAATCGTTTTCCTCAGATAAGGCAGTCACATTTAACACTGCAAACACAGACAATATCATCAGGCTTAAAATAAGCACTCCTAACTTTCGGTACTTAATCAAAACTACTTCCCCCAACTCCATTTAGATTAATGTAAAGCTAAAGAACCCACTACCCTGATTTTGATCCCTGCTTCATCCAGAAAACAGCTGCATAATCTGCAGGTGCCTCGTCAGAAAAGCAGGTTTCTCGTCAGAAAGGGTTTTTGTTTACAGGTTTTTTGTATCTCTTTTGTTCAGGCAGGATTTACCCACCGACAAAACTCACAGATATTTTATTTGAAAATATTTCCTGCCCGAAAATGTAATAGGACAAGAGTTATTGGAATATAATATAATTAGATATTATATATAGCAGTATTTTGAAAAATAATAATTAATTTATAATAATAATCTGCTCCACCTTCATGGTCGCATCGACCAAAATTGACTCAGAACATTTAGAAAACTGTTTTAGCACCCTGCACGCAGGTTCCAGATGTCAAACGATGAAACAATGCAACTCCCAGCAGCAATGTAAATGAAAGAAATAGGGGCTATGCGAAAAAAGAAGGGAAAATGGCTGAAAAAGAAAAAAGAAGGGAAAATGGCTGAAAAAGAAAAAAGAAGGGAAGAAAAAGATTTTTTTCTTCGTTTGTTCTTAATTTGTCCTTCGTTTGTTCTTAATTTGTCCTTCGTTTGTTCTTAATTTATCCTTCTTTTGTTCTTCCTTTTGCCCATTTCTCTTTACTAGCCTGCTATTTTCCTGATTTTGTTTCAATTTTTCTTTGCCTTAAGAAAAGCAAATGCTCCAAGCCCTGCAAGCAAAACAGAGAGCGTTTCGAACCCGGGTAATGCTGACTTCGGCTCTTCGGGTTCGGCCTTCACAGGCAGGACTTTGTAGGCCTCATAATTGGAAATTGAAACTCCCATAAAAGCCGAATCGTTAGAATAATATTCCACCAGGGTAGCAAAAAGGTTCTGTATTGAATACTTATCCTCAAAGCCTTCGTCTACTGAAATTTCTATTATTCCTTTTGAGTTCACACCTCTTATTTCACCCATCTCGAGGGCAACCGCATCCTCAATATCCGATTCAGAGATCAGGCCTTTCTTCTCACGGTCATAAGCCCTGACAATAAAGAAATCTACAAGAGGAGCAATTTTTTCAACGTTTGATGTAGCATAACCGGGGGGAAGACTTGCTGAAATGGACACTTTTTCTCCGGCTTTTTCCCGGGCAGCCTCAAAAAGGGGTATATAGTCCATACAGCCCTCTTCAGAATCGGAATCCTGAGAAGTTTTCATGTAGATGTTGATTCCATCAAAAGGTGCGAGAGACTTTTCATTATAGTCAAGGATGGCGTTCAAAGAAGACTGAGAGGTGTTCATAGCTCCTTCTTCTGTGCAGTTGAGCTCCTCAAAAAGCACTGCATACACTGTCATTCCTTCTTCATGAGCCATTTTTACAAAACGCTCATACTGCCAGACATCTTCACCGTTCATGCTCAGGAAGATGGTATCGATTCTAGAGGAATCAAAATCTTTTGCAAGTGCAGGGAAATCAAGCTCGTATGGAGAAGAGAGCTTAACTCCTGAAACATCGACACTGTACCTGGGGAACAGGGTTTCCGGGACTTTGGTCTCATTTCCACTCTGGTTTTCCTGTATCTGTACTGGTGTTTCAGAGGTTTCTTCAGTAACTGAAACCTCAGGAACAGGAGCTTCAGTCTCAGGGGTGGTTTCGGATTCGGAAATAGAATCAGGTTCGGAAATAATATTTTCTGTGGAGGTTTCAGCTTCGATCTGATCCGAAGCGAACTTGACAGATGGCTCGGATTCTACAAATTTGCGGACGAAAGCATAGTCTACAGCCATATAGCCCGTATTCTTCGAGGCATCGGAATAAGAAGCTGCATAAAGATAAACATGCATTGGGAGGTTTGTAATATAATCATTTGAAGCGTAATCCATTCTTGAATCCCGGACTCCGTTCTTAAACCAGGCTATCTTGCGGTTGTCGTTTTCTTCGTACCAGGCGATTCCCGACGTATACCATTCTCCTTCAGGAACACGGACATCGGTCCGGTCAAAAGTGTTAAACCTCTCCTTCCTGTAAGATGTCTCCCAGCGCACACGGCTCTCATTGGCAAATTCAGTCTCGTGCTTGATCTCGTTTTTCCTGTTGCTTATCTGATCTATGAAACCCTGTCTCAGCAGAGGCCCTCTCTCATCAGTTCCTGTGGTAACCTTCATTCTTTTGACCACGAACATGGAATTAATTCCAAAACTGTCTTTGCTGTAGATCAGAGAGGAATCATAAGCATGAACCTTGGGAGCTGACACATTACACATGCCATTTTTGACTTCAACCAGGCCTCCGCCTGCACTTTCAGCGTTCCATTCAAGCCCCTGGAGTTTATCCCCCTCAAAGCCGTCGAAAAATTCGAAGGTTTTTTCTCCGTTACTCACTGCCTCAGCCACCGGATTTCCGCACTTCAGAAGAAGCGTGGTGCTCCTGTTCGCAGGTAGGAAGGGGATCTTGACCCAGATAAGAGCTTTTTCAGCTTCCGGGTCCCAGGTTTCAATCCAGTAACTGAGTGTTCGTCCTCCGGAAAAGAAACGAAGGTCAGAACCGTCTGTTTTTGCCTGTGAGAAATTAAAGTTAAAAGAATTCAGGTTGATAGGAACCTGATAACCTGTTAGATTTTTTCCTGAATGTTCAGTAATTACGATCTCCTGAGAATATTCTTTCATATCATTTATTGTAGATGAAGCCAGATCATTCGCTGTAGCCAATGCAAAACCTGTCATCAAAACCAGGAGAAAAATAGAAATAATCCCACACGTGATCAGTTTCTTTTTCATTTTTAGCAGCCTCTTTTAAGCCATTTTATTAAACATCATAAAAAATACTATCCAGACATTATCAAGACCATAACAGATATTATTTATTTTACATACTTATTAACCCAAAAACAATAAACCTTTTCATAAGTACTTGCACAGAATAATAACTAAAATAATAATAGTTAAAATAATAATAGTACTTCGTATAAAAATAGAGTGAGGAGAGAAGATAGAGAGTCCGAAACGATAATAAAGAATCTTTACAATTACAGTTTCCAATGACGCTTCTATCCAGCAATGAACTGAAAAAACTTATACAGGCAAATCCCCCTTTACTTGAAAACGCAGTTGATATCGAAACCCAGATCCAGCCAAACGGGCTTGAGCTGACCCTGAAAGAGATAAAAACAATAGAAGGTGCGGGAGCTGTCGACTTTGACAACTCTGAAAGAAAAGTTCCCGACGCAAAACCCCTGGAATTCGGGAGCGATGGGTGGATTCACCTTCCGAAGGGGATATATAAAGTACTCTTTAACGAGATCGTAAATATTCCCATGAACCTGGCTGCAATTGCAAAGCCAAGGTCAAGTCTTATTCGCTGCGGAGCAACCCTTGAAACCGCGGTATGGGATGCGGGTTACAGGGGACGCAGCGAATCTATGCTTGTAGTTTATAACTCAGCAGGCTTCAGGCTTAAGAAAAACGCCAGGATTATGCAGCTCCTTTTCTATACCCTTAACAGCGAAGTAGAAGAAGGATATTCCGGAGTCTACCAGAACGAAAATACAAAATGAGCTTTCTGAGAAGAGCAACAGTGCTTTGAAGCCCTGAGAAGCATCTTTTGAAAATATATAGATAAAGTATATATTATTAGATCGGTATATCACAACCTATGAGTACTATAGGGAAATCCGTAAGGATGGAGCGTATTTTCAACCGAACTACAGGTAATGCCATTATCATTCCCATGGACCATGGAGTTGGTGCTGGCCCCATTTCAGGGCTTACAAACCTTCAGGACGCTGTAAATAAGGTTGCCGAAGGGGGAGCTAATGCCGTACTCGGGCACATGGGACTTGCCAAACACGGGCACAGAGGATACGGGCACGATGTGGGTTTGATAATCCACCTCTCAGCCTCAACCTCCCTTGCTCTTGATCCGAACCATAAAGTTCTTGTAACGACTGTAGAAGAAGCCATAAAAGTCGGAGCTGACTCAGTATCTGTTCATATTAACATAGGGGCTGAAGACGAATATGAAATGCTGCAGGGGCTCGGCTATGTTGCAGGAAAATGTGATGAATGGGGAATCCCTCTTCTTGCAATGATGTATCCTCGCGGGAAAAAGGTCAGATCCGAATACGACGTGGATGTAGTAAAACATGCGGCCAGAATCGGGGCTGAGCTCGGGGCAGACATTGTCAAAACAAACTACACCGGAAGCCCTGAAACTTTCAAAGAGGTTGTCGAGGGATGCCCCGTACCTGTGATTATTGCAGGTGGTCCCAAGATGGGGTCAGAAAAGGAACTGCTGGAAATGATCGAGGGTTCCCTTGAAGCAGGTGGACGTGGTGTTGCAATAGGAAGAAACGTCTTCCAGGCAGAAGACCCCACAGGTCTTGTGCGGAGAATTGCAAAAATCGTCCATGGAGATATGACTGCAGAAGAAGTGATAAAACTGGGCAGCAATGTCTGAAACCCAGACGCTTAAAGGAAGTAAGTAAATTAATAAATAATCAAAGTAAGGAACTTAATTAAGATTTTGATTTTATAGATACAGGAGCGGGAAATTTACCTTTCAGGAAATTTCTCGTTATTTCTTTCAGAAAAAAAATAAGAATGAGCTATTTTTCAGGAAAAAATTATCCTTCAGATACATAACAAACAAAAATGAAGAACTTACATCAGGACTTCAACTCAGCTACAGAAAAAACAAATAATACTTAACCAGGATTTTAAGTTCAAGCTCAAGACCCACTCAGGTGTTCTGAACTGAAGAAGTAGTTTCCAGTGCTTTTTCGCTGTTTTGTTCTGTAAAATTACTGTTTTTGAGTGAATACATCCTGGACTATGTTGGAGACATACCCGGAACCATATTAGAGACATACTCGGGACCATATTGACCTTGTTAGAAATCTCAATCAAAATCGGTAGATGCGAGACTCCCAACAAAGGGAACTTTTTTTTAAAATGGACTTTCCATTCATTGAAAGATTGTCAGATAAGAGCCCTGTTCCTGTATAGACCAGGAAAAGAACATTCTGTTCACCCATAGATTCCAGTGGAAATAAGGGGCTTTGCAGAATTCTGCCGGAAAGAACAAAAACATGAGATTGATGGGATTGATATCTCTCGAGAGAGTTAGAGAGAATAGCATCGGGATGAATTAAAGAAACAAGCAGAGGATAATGATGTTCATATAGAAAGAAGGATGCCCGGAGAAAATAAATCGATAAAAAGGAGAGACATATACCCCTATCAGGCAACAATAATGGCATAAAACGGGGAAGTAGCTCAGGGTAAAGGTACAAAAACAAAGCAACCCCATAGAAAGGAAAAAGAAGCTTCCTCCCCTGAAAACAAAATCCGAAAAATAATTGAAAAATATATCGAAAACGATAAAAATAAATAGATCCGGAAGAAATACAAATCGTAAAAAAAGTTAATCTGTAGAAGGTTCCAGTGGAAACTGGGGGATCCCTATTTGGAGAAGAGTAAGAGAGTGAAAAATTCTTAAAAAATTTGGAAATCATAAGGAGTTAAAGAATCCTCAAACAGCAAAAAATTAAAAACCCGGGTCCGGACCTCAGAGAGGATTGTTGCTCCGGACCAAAAATGCCTTCTGTGAAATTATGCCTGAATCAGAAATTATGCCTGAATCAGAAGTCTACGAAGGGCACAAGGTCACAACCTGTGCATTTCAGGCACATTGTCGTTGCTAGCCCGGGATCGAGCCCATACATCTTCAGGACTTCAGCCTCCATTTGCGCAAGCTTTAAAAGGCGCTCAGGAGACGGACGTTCGGTAAAACAGTCTCCGGACCTGAGGGGATGAGGGTTTACCGGACGAAGGATGGGAATTACTCCTATCTTTGCAAGGGTCTCGACTCCTTCCCGGACAGAAGCGTCGCTCTCACCAAGCCCGATTATAAAGTTGCTAAATACCCTGTTTTTTCCGAAAATTTCTACAGCTTCTTTAAGCCTGTCAAGAATGTAGTCAATGGAAAGGTCTCCACAAACTTTTTGGAAAATCTCTCTGTCCATGGTTTCAACATTGTATTTTACTTCGGCAACTCCGGCATCATAGAATTTGCGGGAACAGCCCTCTGTCGGATACACCGAAACTCCTATGGGAACATTATATTTTTTGAGGGCAGGGAGCAGTTTGAGCACCCGCTCAACTTCCCCTTCGACTGAGGTTTCGACTCCTGAAGTCAGAGAGATGGCCTTAAGGGTTCCTGCCCTCATGACCTCATCCACTATGCTCAGGACTTCCTCTTCGCTCTTGACGTGCCCCTGAAGTTTGGGCACAGGACAGTATTTGCAGTCAAAGATGCACATCTCGCAGAGCGTAATGAAAGCCTGCTCAGGACAGTGGGCAGGGGCAGGCTCAAGTTTTCCCCTGAGAAGTTCATTTCCTTCATGTAAAAGCGCTACTGTTCCGTCATCTCCTGCTGCTTCAATGGAAAGCGGAGAGTTCTGATTTACGCTGAGCCTGACTCGCTTTTTCCCTGACCTGAAAAAGACGGAGCTGGTGCCTGCCCCTGGACCTGCAGTAGAACCTCGCGCTCTGGGAATAAGCGAAGGGTCCACAGAAACGGAACCTATTGAAATAAGAAAAGCTTTAATTTCCGGCGTAATTTGTGTGCCTTGCATTTAGATGTTCCTCAAAATAACTATTTCTTCCTGTAGTTCCGGCTTTTTTCATCTTTACCAGATAGTATATAAATTCTTCTGAAAATATAATTTAAACAGTCTGGGGCCAGCTTCGAAATAAGGAAAATTCTTTTCTTTGGACATTAATTTATATATTCTGGATTGAAAAAAAGCCGCTTATTCCAGAGAAAATCGAAATCAGCATATATAAATAAAATAAATGCGATTTAAAATTTGAAATTAATCGAGGAGGAATTGGAGTTTTGTTGAAGAAGTGGTTTGCAGTACTTGTAATACTCATATGTGCCATTTTTGCTGCGTCCTCAGGGTGCAGTGAAAACAACGCAGAGGACACGAATGTTCCTGAAGAGTCGGTTGAACTCAGCAACGAAGAGAATTCTGCTGAGGATGCAGGAGAAGAGGAAGTTGAAGTGGAAATGGTATCCACCGGAGATTCCAGCTGGTGTTCTGTAGGTTCTTCCTGGAAGTCAACAAACCCCCAGACAGGCGAAGAAGTTACAATGAAAATCACCGGGATCGAGACCGTTGATGGAGTCCCGATGTGCAAAGCCGTTTATGAGACAAACCTTGAAGATGAGGACTTCTCCAAAGTTGAATACTTATGGTCCGAAGATGAAGAAACCTTTTTCTGGACTGCTTATGACAAGTCAGGAGAAATAGTTTCCGAAATGAGTATGAAAGACGGCAAAATGAAAATTGTTGATGAAGAAGGCAATGTAATAGAATCTTCTCAGGGACAATAAAATAAGAGACCGTCAATTCTGCTGGATTTTCCAGCATATTCTTTTTTTCATGAAATTTCGGACCTTATTAACTTATTCTGTACCTGCCAGGTTTCAGAGTATCTGTGAACTACCACTCAGCTAAAGACTGAGTGGCTTCTTGGTTCATTCCTCCCTCTATTGAGGGCAAGTCCCCAAGCTCTTCCCCGCGTTCCGCAGGTGAAAATATGTACTTGAGCTTCCTTTCGGATTCCAGTTTTCGCTGGCGCAGTCTCTAGCCCTTAGAGAGTGTGATCGTGAAGTTTGCCCTGTTATCCAACTTGCTTTCGCATTGTGGTGACAGCAAAATACCTCAGTCCTTGCTTGGTTTTCGCTTCGGAAATCAGCATGGAATGAGAGACTTCAAAATAGAAAGAAGTTTGCAGAATCAATAACAGCAGAACGTGAGGAAGTTGACGCTTATATCCCACGAAGCTGAAGACTTCGGGGTTTTACGTTCCTTCCCATAAAAGATTTTCGACCTCCTTACACTTAACAGGTAATTTGCATCCTTACCTGCTGAGGATCTGCATTTTAAACCGAATTTTATAATACATTTTCAACGCCTATTTCGCAGGACGAAAAAAACTGCGTTCATGTCCGAACATCCTTAAACTCAGGTACAAATATGGAATAAACTCAGATGCAAATATGAGAAAAAGAGAGCGTAAGATTCTGATTTATCCAGGGGCTTTAGCGAGATAATAATGGTTCTATAATATTAGGCCTGTGGGTTAAAGATATAATGAAGCAATAAGGATACAAAGATAAAATAACATTATGTGTTACATAAAGATACAAAGGTGTTATATACATGAAGTGCATAGTATAATTTGCGTTCTCGTCCCTTCAACAACCCACAACAGTAAAAGGTCTACTCCACAAGTAGAGGGATAAAGAAACCTAAACTAAAAAACTCACAACCCGTGAGTCCAGTACCTCAATATCTCTTCCCAGACAAAAATAAAAGCATCTCTTAAAGCCGTTCAGAACTTCCAGGTTTTAGGATGGGAACGCAAACCTCATTTTAGAAGAATGTTACAACAGAAAGTAGTTTTTTGTGCTCTCTGTAATTATTCATATTGTTACCAAATTATGGTAAACATTATTTTCGTGATTTTGTTACCAAATTACGGTAAACATTATTTTCGTGATTTCTTTCCACGCCCTGCGCGACACCTGGGCCTGCCTGCGTACAGTGAAATAAAAAATGAAAGTTTATCAATCTGCATATCGGGCCCGATTATTCACTGGTTTTCATCTGCTGCAAAAAACATCTCTTTTAAGGGTTTCCTTTTCGGTATTGGAAGAAATGGCATATTTCCATGATACACGAACCCTGGTAAACCTATCAAACGAAAGCCTATCGAACCACCGCTCCTGAGAGGGAAAAATTCATTCAGGAAAGATCCATGAAACAAATCCCGGATAAAAGGCTTTGCCAATTTTATATATAGGAGTAAATATATTATATTTGTCAGCCCGACACAGAATCTTTTTTCAGGATAATAAGGACAGGAAAAACATGAAAGTCATGATCATAGGGGGTTTTCTCGGAAGCGGGAAAACAACCGCAATTCAGAAAATCAGCAGGCAGCTTAGCGATGCCGGGAAACGGACTGCGATTATCGTAAATGAAATCGGAGAAATAGGGCTTGACGGAGAGACACTCAACCGCCCAGGAATTATAACTGAAGAATTGACAAGCGGCTGCATCTGCTGCACACTCAGAATCAGTATGCAATACACGCTTCAGACTCTTGAAGAAGAGTTCAGGCCCGATATTGTGATAATCGAACCAACAGGAATTGCTTTTCCCGGACAGATCAGGGAAGAAATCGAAATGATGGGACTCTCAGAACTGTCCTTTGCTCCGGTTGTGACCATAGTAGACCCCGGGCGTTTCGGCACTGAGGCAAAAGAAATTCCAAGGTTTATCGAGACCCAGGTAAAGGAAGCTGAAATCCTCGGGATAAACAAGGTAGACGTAGCGCCTGCAGAAATCGTCATGGCAACAGAACAGATGCTTACCGAATTGAACCCTGAAGCCAGGATCCTGAAATTTTCGGCAAAATTAGGAGATGAACAGTTTGAAAACCTGCTCATCCATCTTGCAGTCCCCGGGATTGGGAAGCCTTCTCAGGAAAAGAAAAATTCAATTGAACTTTCGGAAGTCTCGGCTCACTCGGTTCTCTATACCCTTGGGTCCTGCAATCTTAACCCTGAAAAAGGCAAGCTCCTTATCGAAGAGAGCCTTCAAACCATAAGGGACAGAGTGAAGGAAATTAACTCTGATTTTGTAGGGCATGTTAAACTTTCCCTGAAACTCCCGGACTTCATGGTCAAGGGCAGTGTGACTTCCTCAGAAGAATCTCCGCAGGTGGAATTTATACCCCGCAAAAATGAAAAGCTCGAACTCAGGCTGCTTTCTGCAATTACAAAGGTCCCGAAGGATAAGCTCACAGGAATAGTAGAGAGCACACTTGAAGAGAAGCTGAGGGAGTCAAACACCTCTTTTGAGAAAAAGGAACAGCATCGCGGTACGCTTACGAACATAAACGGGGTCAGAAAAAAGACGTGAGCATGAGGACAAATATTGGCAAAAGCGTGAAAGAAAGTGAATACCAATAAAGATCAAAGTTTAACTGCATTTACACTCAATCAATAGAAAAAACCCCAAAAACCTATTTCGTTATTATTTCGGATATTTTTAAAAATCCGGTTTCAATCAGTAAAGAAAAATCAAATATTAGAAAAACTGAGATATTAAAGGATAAGAAGTGGAGTTTCAATATGCATGATGAAATCGACGAACTTGATGCTTATTTCTCCTCTAAGGGAGAAACTACAGAAGGCGAAGCTGTCAAGCTGGAACATATGATGATGGAAAAGGTTTCCGTAAACCCTGCAAGAAGGAAACTTCTCCGAACAGTTGGTATCTTTGGGAAACCTGAAAACCAGCTGAAGGAAGAATCAGGGTTAAACGATTTCTTCTTTAAGTTTCATATGGATTTCCTGCTCAAAGAAGGATTCCTCAAGTTTGAAGAAGGGATGTACCGCCTTACGGATTCAGGAATTGCAATGCATGATTCTGTATGTTAAAAAGCATATTTTCCCATATTCCTTCTTCTTTTATTCCCTCTTCTTTTAGTCCTTTTTCTTTTATTAACTTTTCTTTTAGTCATTCTTTAGTTATTCCACATTCATTTATTCCTTCTTTAGTTATTCAACCTTCATTTATTCCTTCTTTAGTTATTCAACCTTCATTTATTCCTTCTTCGTATATTCTTTCTTTATTTATTCCCCCGTCATTTATTCCTTCTTCGTTTATTCCGCCTTCGTATATTCCGTCTTCATTTATTCCGTCTTCTTTTTACGGACTTTCAAAAACAGAAATTTTGGGAGCTTGAGCCTTAGCTCATTCCGATTCCTAGAAATTGCTTTTTGCTAAAAAGCGATAAGTTTTTATGTTTATCTGAGTAATGGCGTTATGACCAAATTTTTCGATATTCTATGGAAGTTTCAAAAACGTACCTATCTAATTTCCAGGTACATATCGAGCAAATCAATAGGAGTGTGAAAAAATATGCCAGCATTAGTTAATGCAGATGAATGTTCAGGATGCGGAACCTGTATCGATGAATGCCCCTCTGAAGCAATTACCCTCGATGAAGAAAAGGGACTTGCAGTAGTCGACCAGGACGAATGTGTAGAGTGCGGTGCATGTGAAGAAGCATGCCCAAACCAGGCAATCAAAGTACAAGAGTAAAAACAGACAGCATGGAATAAATTATTTATTCCATTTTTCTTTTTCCTTTTTATCAGATTATTTTTTATCTCTACGGAGGTAGCTTTTTAAATGGTAGCAGTTAAAGCGGGTATTTTGGGCGCCACAGGCGCTGTCGGGCAGAGATTTGTAGAAGCACTTGCAAACCATCCCTGGTTTGAGATTACAGCCCTTGCAGCGTCCGAAAGAAGCGCTGGCAAAACGTATAGAGAAGCGGCAGGCTGGAGGCTGGATACAGCCATGCCAGAAAGTGTCGAAAACATAGAGGTTGTTCCTGTAGACCCAAAAGCCATTGATGCGGATGTGGTCTTTTCGGCTCTTCCAGCAGACCTCGCCCTTAAAGTGGAGCCCGAGTTTGCAAAAGCCGGGTTTGCAGTTGCGAGCAATGCATCATCCTACAGGATGGAAAAGGATATCCCTCTGGTAATTCCGGAAGTAAACCCCGAACACCTGGGACTCATCGAGGTCCAGCAGGACACAAGGGGCTGGGACGGATACATTATTACAAACCCTAACTGCTCCACAATTGTCATGACAGTTACCTTAAAGCCCCTGATGAAGTTCGGGCTAGAAACCGTACAGGTAGCAACAATGCAGGCGATTTCCGGAGCAGGTTTTTCCGGAGTTTCAGCCATGGCAATCTATGACAATGTTATCCCCTATATAGGAAGCGAAGAGACGAAAATGGAGACTGAAACCTTAAAGCTCCTCGGGGAATTTAATGGATCCGAAATCGTGCCTGCAGATATGAAGGTCAGTGCTTCCTGTCACAGGGTCCCTGTAATCGATGGGCACACGGAAGCTATCTGGGCAGGTATGAGGGATGAACCCACCCCTGAAGAAGTAAGGGAAGCTTTCCTCAAATTCGACCCGAAACTTGGAGAACTCCCATCAGAGCCGCGTAAAGCCCTTATAGTTCGAGACGAAGCCGACAGACCTCAGCCGCGCCTTGACCGCAATATGGGAAAAGGCATGAGTGTTTCTGTGGGCAGAATCAGAGAAGGAATCCGCTATATCGCGATGGGGCACAATACAATCCGCGGAGCTGCAGGTGCAAGTGTCCTTAATGCAGAACTCCTGCACTCGATAGGCAAACTCTGAGTTAAAACAAACACTTCAGCAACGATAAACAGCAGGATTAGAAGCGTAAAACCACGATTGGAATCGTGAAATACAGTAAAAAAATAGTAAAGAATGAGAATGAGAAGTAAAATGCCTGAATGTCCGGACTTTTACTTTTCTTCAAAATTTCTTATTTTACTTCTTATTCTAAATCGGTCTCAATTCTATCTGTCTTCTTTTGCCAAACCTTTCTTCTCTTCCTGAAGCTTTCGTCGTAATTCAGCAGTATTCAGGAAAAGAGTATTCTTGCAACCTCTTCTGCCCTGCGCATGACCTCTCGAACAGGAATTCCGCTGGCTTTAGCAATCTTTTTGCAATCTTCAAATTCCGCAGAGATATTGAGCAAGACACCTTCCGAGTCCCTGGCAATCTTGACTGCGGTTTCAAACTCCTGCCCTTCGAGCTCTATTTTTATCCTTTCGATGTTTCGGGCAGCCATGAGCCTGTGCCGTGCAGGCATAACCCTGACTCCAAGAGACCCTGTTTCAATAATGATCTTCCGGGCGAGTTTTGCGCTGTCTTCAGGCTTTGAAATGACCTTGATAATATGGGCAGGCCTTCCTTTTTTCATGGTTGCGGGCATAATCGCAACATCCCTGGCTCCCATCGAGAGCAGTTCCTCAAAAAGGTTGCCCAGGACTTCCCCGCTTACATCGTCGGCATTGGTCTCAAGAACCTCAATTATATCCTGAATCAGGTGGGCGTCAGGTTCAAGAAGCACCCCCTGGAGCACATTGGGTCCCGGAAGCTCGGCGTCTCCTGCCCCATATCCGATGGCAATCGCCCTGCCCTGAGGAAAAGACTCAACGGGCTTTGCAAAATGTGAGAGAATAGCAGCCCCCGTAGGGGTCAGCAGTTCCCGATTCACATTTCCCCCTCTGAAATAGAGTTTCCCCTTTCTGAGAATCTCAAGGGTTGCAGGAGCTGGCACAGGAAGAGTCCCGTGGGCACATTCTATTGTTCCGCTGCCCACGTTGATAGGGGTGCAGTAAACCGAGTTACAGTTAAGGGAATGGATGGCTGCAGAAGAGCCTATGACATCGGCAAGGGCATCGCTCTGCCCCACTTCATGAAAATGGAGTTTTTCAAGATCAGACTGCCCATGGACTGCGGCTTCGGCTTCGGCCATTTTCAAAAAGATGTTAAGAGCACTTGCTTCCACCTTATGAGGCAGTTTTGCAGCCTTTACGAGATCCACGATTTCCGGGTATGTCCGGACAGGCTCTTTTTCAGGCACGTTTATGCGAACATCCAGGGCTCTAATTCCCTTTTTCATCACTTCCCTTATATCCATGGATACGGGCGCTGAAGCTTCAACCAGTTCCTTTACCGCTTTTCTGTCAGCTCCGAGGTCAAGAGTACATGCCAGAATCATATCCCCGGCTGCCCCTGAAAAAGGATTAAAGACCAGTGTTTTCATAAAGTTCCTCCCTGAATTTTACTTTGGACTTATCTACAGTTATTTTTCTCCCTGTTCTTCATCCTGCTCCGCAGGGTCAGGTTTTCCTCTTGTTCCGGCCGCTGCAGCAATCATATTTGCGATCCTGGCTGCATAAGCCCCTGCAACAAATCCCGCATCAATATTTACCACTGCAAGGACCGAGCATGACTGGAGCATTGACAATAAGGCTGCTTTTCCTCCGCCGCCTGCCCCGTAACCGGTGGATACGGGAAGCCCTATTACCGGCACATCGACAAGCCCGGAAACTATGGTTGGAAGCGTCCCCTCTCTTCCGGCTGCAACAACGATTGCTCCGGGGTTCCTGAGTTGGAGTTTATGGAGTTCAGGGATCAGCCGGTGTATACCTGCAACCCCAACATCGTACACAGCAACGGTTTCACAGCCCATTTCGGAAGCAATAACCCTGGCTTCTTCTGCAGCAGGGATATCTGCCGTGCCTGCCGATATGACACCTACGACCCCTCCGGTACTTGGGGCAGGAGTGCCGTCGTGAATAACCACCGTGCGCGCCCTGCTGTTCCATTCGAGTTTATCCGGGCCAAAAGCCTTCATTAAGGCTTCCAGATGGGGAGCAGAAACACGGGTAATCAGAGCCCTGTTACTTTCTCCTGCCATTATCCTGGCAATCTCCACAACATCTTCAGGTTCCTTGCAATCGGCAAGAATAGCTTCGATTACTCCGGTCCTGCTTTTCCTGTGGGAATCAAGTTTTGCAATGTTAGAATAGGAAACAAAACCCAGACTGCAAACCTGCTGTTCTGCAGTTTCAAGGTCGATTGCCCCTTCTTTTACAGCCTTCAATATATTAGTGAGATCCATGCGCCACCCAAGTTATACCTGACATTTTATATATCCAGGAATAAGCATCTTTAATAGTAAGTGCCCTATCAGTAGTTTATTGGTCTGGGAGGTCTTTAGGATTTCTCGTTATTTGGGGTTTTTGGTAACCTACGATGAAAATATCAGCGATACATTTAAAAATCCGAATTGTTAATGTGAAGAGATCATCATGCTCATAGTACTCTCATTAGGCGGTTCAATTCTCGCAAAAGATCTTGATTCGGATCGTTTTTTAAAATACGCAACAGTCCTGCGGGACATCTCAAAAAAGCATACGCTACTTGTAATAACTGGCGGCGGAGAAGCTGCAAGGAACTACATAGGTGCTGCGCGGGCTATGGGGGCAGATGAAGTAACCTGCGACTACATAGGCATTGAGATCACCCGTCTGAACGCAAGACTGCTTATTGCAGCTCTCGGACCCGATGGATACCCTGAAGTTCCTTTAAACTATCTTGAGGCCTCAAAGGCTATGAACTCGGGAAAAGTCGTGGTAATGGGAGGGGTTACGCCCGGCCAGACCACTGATGCTGTGGCTGCAATCCTTGCAGAATATCTGCGGGCAGACCTGCTGACAATTGCAACCTCAATTGACGGAGTTTATTCCTCAGACCCCAACTGTGACCCGAGTGCAGTAAAATATGAAACAATCTCACCTGAAAAACTCATAAGCATAATTATGGCAATCGAGATGAAGGCAGGCTCCAAATCCCCTGTGGACCCTGTAGCCGCAAAGATCATCGAACGCTGCAAGCTCGATGCCCTTGTTATGGATGCCCGAGACCCTGCCCTGCTTGGAGAAATTCTGGGTGGAGAGGCAGCCAAAAAATCTCCGGTATCCTGCGGGACCTGGATTACAGTGAGAAAATAAAAAGCTTGAGTCCCAGGGCTTTTGAGCCCTTCTCCGGTGTATCAAACAAAATACAAAGTATACATCAAAAACACAAAGTATACATCAAAACTTAAACATAGAGGTTCCTGCATATATTCATATTGCAGAGAGCCAGATAGGTTACCTAATCTGGTTCCCGGCAGCTTTTGAAAAGAAGGAGGAACCTGGCTTGAGTCTGCCGGAAAAAAAGAACTGTTTAAACCTGAGAGAGTTTACTTTTCGTTTATTTTTCTTAATTGTATTCCTGACTTTCTTCTGTGTTCAGGCGGGTCCTGTTTCAGGGGCAATGACCGGGACAATTGCCGGAGAAGAAAGTCCCTTTATTATTGATTTTTTCTCAGACCATGACCTGAGCGATGCAACGGTCAGATTTGAACAGCCTCTTGAAAACGTTTCTCTTGTTTTTACCCTGAGCTCGGGAAAAGAAATTCTGAAATCAGAGACCTTCCACCTGGGCTCCGTAAATGAGGAGCAGGAAATTACAAAAGTCCTTTTCTGGGGGCTTGAAGAGGACTTTGGAAAAGACAGGGACTCCTATACAGCACAGCTTTCTGTAAAGGACGGAAGCAAAACTCTTGACTCCCGGAAGCTTTCTTTTTCTTACAAAAACCAGTATCTTTCAACCCTCAAAATTGTGGATTTCTCTGCAGACTCGGAAAAAGCTTCCGTTCTGATAACCCTTACGAGCTCCGCAAATCTTGGATTAATTCAGATGCCTGAACCCGGCATTGCAGATCTGGACCTTAAACTCCTTTCCGGCACGGACATCATATACTCCGAAAGCCTGGAAAACGTCCCTGTAACGGACGCATACTATAAAGCAATGAATTGGCCTTTCCTTCTCGAAAAAGACCGAAATTACACGGCTATCCTGAAGGTTCATTCCCATTCCCCTGCCCTTACTACAGCCTATACATCGGAATTCAAGGCAGAAGAAAAAGTAGAAATCCTTGATACGGATATCGATGTGGATGAATACGGAGCAAGCGTTACGGTCGTCGGAAAATCCCAGGTGCCCTTTGATGGAATTATCAGGGTTGTACTGACTCCTGAAGAAGGGGATGTACAGGTCTTTGAAGAAACCGCAGATATCCTGACCGCAGGAAAAGAAGATACCGTAGGAATTATCTGGCAGGGGGTTTCCAGGGGCGATTATAACGTAAAGATCTATGTACTGAGTCTGGAAGGCGAAGTCATGGACAGCCATGAAACAGTCCTGCGGGTTTTTGAGCCCGTAGCCGAAATAACACCCTCTGAGGAATCTCCTGCTTTCAGCGTTCAGGCAGCGCTTGGGATTTTCCTGTGCTTTGCGGTTTTTCAGGGAAGAAAAAGGAAAGGGAAAAAAGAAGGGCGCTAAGTATCCATCCATATGCGGGACCATTATGTTTGACCTGATCATCCGAAACATAACGAACAGGAAAGTCCGGAGCGCACTGACAATCTGCGGGATAGCCCTCGGGATTTTTGCAGTTATAGTTATGGGCGCCATGTCTGAAAATTTCCACCAGACTTTTGAGCGTTCCATGAGTGTAACCAGCGACAAGATCCGGGTTTTTGCGGAAAGCGGGGTCTTTGGCGGAGGGCTCACGGACGATAAGGTAAGCGATGTGCTTCGCGTAGCCGGGGTAAAAGACGCCTATGGGCTTTTGATGACCACCTTTGATGAAGACAAGATGGGAATGACAGGAAAACAAATCCTTGGCGTCCCTCCCGAAAAGTCCAGCGTTGCCCTTTACCCTGTGGAGCTGAAAGCAGGCCGCTTCCTCAATCCGGGGGATTCCTACAGTGTGGTCGTCGGAAACAACATCAAAAGAGAATACGGACTTCAGACAGGCAGCAAATTTGAAATCCATGACAAATATTTCACCGTTGTCGGAATCCTTGATTATACCGGCTCGATCTTTGATAATGCCGTAATCATTCCCCTTGAGACTGCCCAGGACCTGTATAACGTGGGAGATTCGGTGTCCTATATCTTTGCCGTGCCTGACGAGAGGGTGGATGCTGAGATGCTCTCAAAACGCATCGAATTAAGCGTAAAAGGCACAAGCACCCTTTCTCCGGGAGAACTTGAAGTGCAGGCAAAGCAGTCCTTCATGATTTTCAGCGTAATCACGATCAGCTCAGGGCTCCTTGCAGCAATCATAGGCGGGCTGTGCGTGATGAATACGATGCTCATGTCCGTTGCAGAAAGGACACGGGAATTCGGAATTTTGAAAGCCATAGGCGCAGAAACGCGGGACATCCTGCTCCTGACGCTCGGAGAGGCTTCATTCATGGGCTTCTTAGGCGGAATTCTTGGAATCCTGGTTGGTGTTGGGGCTGTCTATGTCATGAACGCCTGGCTTGCAACGACAAGGATCGTCCTTTTCCTGATAACTCCGAGACTTCTTATAATTGCCATGCTTTTTGCTCTGCTGATTGGCGCTCTTTCCGGGCTTTATCCAGCTTACCGGGCATCAAAAATGAGCCCTATGGAGGCTTTGAAGCATGCCTGAAGAAAAAACGGAGAGCCTGATGTCGGAAGAAAAATCTGGAAAAAAAGAGGTACGGAACGAAGAATCTGTGAGAGAAAAATCCGGTAACGACAAACAGAAAGTTATCATGCAGGTTGAAAACCTCTCCAAGACCTATATCCAGGGTAAAATTCCTGTCCATGCCCTTCGCTGCGCCTGTATAACCGTACGAAAAGGAGAACTCCTTGCCATAATGGGACCCTCGGGTTCAGGAAAATCAACTCTTCTGGCTCTCATAGGCACGCTTGAAAAAGCCACTTACGGAAAGATCATCCTTGACGGGACAGACCTTACTTCAGTTCCGGAAAAACTGCTTCCCGGCGTAAGAAGAGAGAAAATAGGTTTTATTTTCCAGCACTACAACCTGATTCCGACCCTTTCAGCCCTTGAAAACGTGGAACTTGCCATGCGCTTTTCCAGAGTGCCAAAAAAAGAGAGGGAGGAAAGAGCAAAAGCCCTGCTTGAGGACCTGGGCCTGGGAGACCGCCTCAATCATAGACCCTCGGAGCTGTCCGGAGGAGAGCAGCAGCGGGTGTCTATTGCCAGGGCACTTGCGAACAGGCCTGCCCTGATTCTTGCAGATGAGCCAACCGGGGAGGTGGACAGTAAAACCCGTGATTCCATTGTCCGTACATTCAAGGAGTTGAGCAAAAAGGGGCAGACAATTCTTGTGGTTACCCACGACCCCGAGGTTGCAAAAGAGTGTTCAAGGGTGCTCAGGATCACGGACGGGACGATTAAAGATAATTAAAGGCGATAAGGAAGAGAAAAGAAGAGAAGAGAGAAAAAGGAAAGGAAAGGAAAGGAAAGAATTTAATCCTTCAAATTTCTCCAGGTTCCCAGCCCAGGTGCTCTTTTATGACAGTATATGCCATGGAGGGAGGGATAATTCCAATATCAGTTACGATCATATCAATGTATTCTGCGGGTGTAAAGTCAAAAGCCGGGTTTTTGACCTGCACGTGGGGGAGGTCTGCAATAATTGCAGGATCGACGACTTCGTCTGCAGCCCTTTCTTCGATTTCTATGGGGTTTCCTGCAATGGTGCTCGGGCTGAACTTGAAGGTCTCGGCAGCTACCATAAAACTCTTTCTGGCTTCATGGGCAGCAAGAGCAAGCTGAGAAGTCCCGATCTTGTTTACAAGAGCTCCGTTGGCTGCAATCGCGTCCGCCCCAACGATAACTTTGTCAACATCTTTCATGTAGTAACGCACGGCAGAGTCCACGATAAGAGATGTTGGGATGCCAAAACCATTCAGGTGCCGGATTGTCAATAAGCCCTGACGCCTTGGACGGCTTTCAGTAGCGATTACCGAGATGTCCTTTCCGTCTTCAAATGCCGTGGTGATGATGGAAAGAGCAGCATGGGAGTTGCAGTGGGTCATAATAACATCTCCATCCTGAATTCTTCTTGACCCGATTTTCCCTATTTTTCCAAGCGCGCGGTCTGCTCTTTCAATAAAAAGGTTTGCATTTGTGATGATTTCCTGTCTTGCTTCTTCTACACTCCTCGAAGAATATCTCGAAGCAAGTTTTACAGCATTCGGAAGGGAAACAGCTGTGGGGCGGGTACTGATAAGAAAACTCGAAACTTCCTGAATGCTGGCACTAAACTCCTCCATTGAAGCTGCTTCCAGCCCTGCAGCATAATCCCTGATGGCTTCAGCCGCAGCTTTTGCAATCCTGCCTGCGCCCCGGATTTCCATTGTCCGGATCTTTTCTGCGGTTTCCTTAACTTTATCCATAATATAAAGGATAGTCAGAGCCCGATTTATAGCTATCTTCCGATTGCTCCCGGCCTCGGGGGATAAAGCCCTGAATTCATTTAAATTCAGATCTCAGTTAAATTCAGATCTCAGTTATTTTTTCTGATCTGTCCCTGTAGTAAGCAAAAAGGTCTTCTCCCCACTGAAGAGCAATGGGCTCGAAACACATGACATCCTTTGTATGGTCAAAAATACCGTCCGAAAAAGGAAGACTTAGAGAGAGAAACCTATCAGTAACAACATGAGAAAATTCTATTTTTTCGTCACATACATAGAAACATGCATTCTCAAAATTCAGAAATTCTCGAATTTCAGTTAGATATTCCTCTATTATTCGCTCGTAAACCGGACGGGTTACAAGAAGAGAGATATCCGCTCCTTTTTTTGCGAAAGTAAGAAAAAAAGAAGGGTAAAGGGGGTGGAAAATGGAGGCAATACCATTTATCCGTCTTGATATTGCAAGGTTTCCCACAAATTCCCTGTGAGGTTCAAAGAGGTGGGTCCTGTCAGGAGGTTCGGAGAATGTAAAGTTTTCCAGATCTCCAATTCTGTTCCTTAAAGAGAGGGGTATGCACTCAATTGCATGGTTTGCCCAGTACTCATAGCCATTACCAAAAACGTTTAATAAACTCACCATTGCCTGCATTCTCCCAGCTACCGCTATGCCAAGAGGAGACAGGATGTAAACATCTTCTATCTTGAATACCAGAGAGTCTTCCCTTAGTTTTTTTAGCTGGGGAAGTACAGCTACAGCACTGGCATTCAGACATTTATTTATTTCTCCGATCGTTTTTGGCCCCTCCTGCAAAAATAAAAGAATATCTTTCCTTTTTTCAGAGAGAAAAATTAATTCGAGAAGCTGGCTGTTCATGTTTTTGATATATACGCAAATACTTGTTAAATATCTTACGCATTTTTTAGCAGTTTTTATTCAAAAAGCATTATCAATTAGCATGGGGACAGGGATGTATCTGTAGAATAAAATTTTAATTAACTGTATGAACAGAAAAGTATAAATCCAAATAAATATTACAGAGTGAAAAATCAGTAGAAATGAGGATGTAAGAAATGAGTTTCAAGTCAAAAGAACTTGATTTTGAGGCCGTTAAATAATTTAATGGGAAGTAAATTTCAAGGTCGTTTAGGTTATATACATTTATAACATAAGGAGGAAGTTGACGATTAAGAGTTAAGGGGTTTTTCTCTTGATCGTCGGGGTTGAATCACACAATTGGGAGCCAGATCAGAGGTGGCAAACGGCTCCCAATTCTAACGCCAATATTTTGGAAGAGTTTTAATCCATAAAAAAACTTTCTATTAGATAGTATCCGGATATTTGACTTCTCAATAATTCTTTAATTTTGATCAAATAAAGTTAATCAGTTGGGTCCGAATTGGCGAAATTATGAATTGGGAAGGGACAGATTGGAGAAATTGTAAACCGAAAAACCAGATTTGAACTTTCGGAATTGAAAAAAAAATTAAATAGTAGAGATTCAAGTCCTGAAATAAATATTCAGGAGGAAAATAAAAGGAAAAATAAGGGACTGTTTTTAACGAGTTTGAAATTTTTGATATAAATAAAAAATTTGATCGAGACAAATATTTTGAAGGTAGCTAAAAAAAATAAGAGTCGGGGCAATTTGAATAGCAAACAATATTTCATGTCGTTTATGTTATATAATTAGAAACCATAAAAAATGATAGAGATTGAGGGTTAAAGGGTTTACTCTCAGTCTAAAGGGGTTGGATCATCAGTAGGGACCTTCGGACGGAAAATTACGGTCCCTATTATCCTAATTATAAAATAATCTGAACTTTTTTTACGAAATGAAAAAAAATAATTAATTGCCGGAATAATTTACACCCCTGCTGGTTTTTCGGTGCTTTCACATTTTTGGGTTTTTTGCTCTCATGCCATATTTTATTAAAAAATATCAACAATGTAGAGGCGGACAAATTCAAGAACGGAAAACGGGAGATATATATTAAACAAGAAATAAAAAGGTTGGGTGGAAGCTCGGGTTCCCTGATATCTGCAGAACATTAGGGTAAAAGAGTACAGAGATATTGAGGTACATCACAATAATACAGTTTTTTAAAACAATTCAAGTGATTGATTTGCAATTAATACTTCAGACTTTTTTTGTAATAAGAATTAAATACAGAATTTATAAATAGTAGTCAGAGAATATGAAACGGGTTAATTAAATTAAGTTGATAGATCAGGAAAAATAATAAAAGTAGGAGCTGAAAACCTGGATTTCAATGACGCTAATTTTGATACTGCTGTAAAGTTCCACGGACATGTCTGCCCCGGCCTTTCTATAGGGTACAGAGTGGCTATGCTGGCTGCAGAACGTTTCAAGGACAGGAGCAAAGATGAAGAACTTGTTGCAGTTGTGGAAAACCGATCATGTGCAGTGGACGCGATTCAGGCAATAAACGGCTGTACCTGCGGAAAAGGAAATCTCATCTTTAAAGAGCACGGAAAGCATGTATATACATTTTTCAAAAGAGGGGATAAAAAAGCCCTGAGAATTTCCCTGAAACCCGACGTACTCCCCCAGGACGAAAAGCACACTGCGCTCTTCGCAAAACTGAGAGCAGGCATTGCAAGCCCTGAAGAGGCAAAGGAGTTTAGGGTTTCACACGAAGCAAAAAGCCAGAGAGTTCTGGAAATGCCAGAAGAAGAACTTTTATGGGTCCGTGAAGTGGAAATCGAGCCTCCGGAAAAAGCCATAATCTATCCTACCCTGATATGCAGCAAGTGTGGAGAAGGCTTTATGGAGCCCCTGGGAAGGGTGAAAAACGGAGAAATAGTCTGCATCTCCTGTTTTGAGGCAAAGGATGAATGAAAATACGGAGATAATCCCCAAAAAAGTCGAATTTACCCCTATAGGCTATGTTGAGAATGACTACCTTGAGCCGGAGTATAATGAAGAGATCTACCAGCAGGTTTCAAAAATCATCCTGAAGAAAGACCTGGTAGAGGGGCTTTACAGGATAGAAGACTTTGAAAAACTGTATATCCTCTTTTATTTCAGCAAATCAAAAGGATATAAACTAATCCACCGCCGCCGCTATGACGGGGAAATTTCGGGAGTTTTTGCCAGCAGGAGCCCTTACCGCCCTAACGGTATAGGGCTTACAATTGTAGAGCTTTTAAAAGTAGAAGGTAATATCCTCCATGTAAAAGGCCTTGATGCAATCAACGGGACACCTGTGCTGGATATTAAGCCCTACATAAAAGAGATTGAAGAAAAGAAAGAAGAAACACCAACTGAAAAAGAACAAAAAATCAACGCAGCTAATCAGTAAACAAGAAATAAAAAATCATCAAACTAAAGAATAAAAATTTCGAATTTATCTGAAAAAGAAAAAGGGGATTACCCTTTTTCAGATCTCATTTACATATTCTTCTTCCGCATTCCCAGGTAGATCCCACCGGCTGCTACAAGCACGAAAATGATCCCGAAAGCGTCGGCGCCGGAGAAGGACATGCCTCCCCCATCCTCGTTTTCAACAGACTCTTTCTTCATCTCATAGCCTTCAACATAATCAGAGTCGGGAGAAGCTCTCACCTCGGGTGCAGGTTCAGGAGAATCCACTCCGTAACCGGCATCATTCTCCGCAACAGCTGGATTGATGGCAGGCTCTTCGGTGTTTGATATAGCAGTCTGGTTGAGTTTTTCGGCAACGCTCGTCTGATGCCCTTTGCTGCTGCTGTGTTTTTCAGGTACTTCCTGTTTAAGAGATTCCTGTGTAGCCTGTTCTATTGCTTCACTGAAACCGGGCACAGAAACCAGGCCCGATACGTAGCCATTGAGGAGGGGATTTCCGCAGGTATGGTGGCAACAGGTGACCCCGTCTTCGACCACGGACTCTGCATATTCCGCGGCCAGGCTTTCAAGGGCCTCATCCGAAGCATCCCAGTTGCCCTTGCGAGCAGTCTCCAGCATCCTGGCGGTCATGGACTGGTATGCATAGGGATTATTCTGCCGGGTCCATTCGCGAAGCTCCTGGTCTGCCATATATGTCTGATACACCTGATTCCACATTTCATCGCTGATCAAATCAGGGTTTGTGGCTTCCCAGCCCCAGAGGTTCTCAATGAAGTCTGACATTTCCCTGGCTCCTGCATAGCCGTTCCCCTGCATACCGTCAATCCATTTCGGGTTGAAATAACGGGAATAAGTTTCCCTTGAGAGAAACTGTCCCAGAGTTTCGACCTTCTCATCTCCTCCGGTCAGCATGTTCGTGATAAAAGAATCCGGATACTTTCCTCCCGAAACGGAGCTGACTGCGAGATTCAGGCCTCCCATGTACTGGAAGAAATCATCATTGTCCAGAGTCCCGTAGAGGTTCGTGCTCCGGCTGTGCACTGTGGCTTCAACCCCTGCGAGGTTCTTTTCGAAAAGGCCCCTCAGGTTTTCGCCCCAGACGTTTTCTCCGTAGGCGTTGCACATCTTGCTGATGTAAAGGTCTGCCAGCACATCGTTGCTCTCCCAGGTATCGCTTGCAGCGATCGCATTGGGAAGACCTGTACCGTAGGCTCCGTCCGAAGACCCGAAAATCCTTAACAGGGCCAGGTCCAGGGCATCACTTTCATTAAGGGAACCTTCACTCATCAAAGAGGCTTTCAGAGCTTCAGCATTTTCCCGGACATAGTTGGGAGAATCTTCCTGGGCATAAGCCAGTTTTACGGCTTTGTCCAGCAGGACCACCTTGCCAGGGTACATGTCCCTGTAGAGGCCTGAGATCTGAATCACCACATCAACTCTGGGCCTTCCCAGGGTCTCCATGGGGATAGCTTCCACATCAACTACCCTGCCGCTGTTCCACACAGGTTTGACTCCGAGCAGGTAGAAAATTTCTGCCTCCATAACCCCTTCATGCCTTGTGGTTTCTCCGGCCCAGAGAATGTAAGCTACCTTTTTCGGGTATGTCCCGTGCTCCGCAACATAGGCATCAAGCATCTGGTCAGCCATCTCCTGCCCGAGAGTCCAGGCAGCTTCTGTTGGCACTATCCGCTGGTCAAAAGCATAGAAGTTTCTTCCCGAAGGCAGAGTTTGAGGGTTTCTAACAGGGTCACCTCCCAGGTTTCCGGGGATGAACCTGCCGTCCAGGGCATTGAGGACCTGCTGAATTTCCTCTTCCCCAAGAGCCAGGTTTGCAGCATATTCTTCCGCACTGGCAAGGAAGTTAGTGACGGTTTCACTGCCTGTCCCGAGCACCTGCATCTGAGCATCCGTGGAATTGACCCCCCGGTTCAGGACCAGGTCCAGCAGATAGAGCTGGGCACCTTCGGTTTCATTGAATTCGTGAACAGAATCAGTAAAATCGGCACCGAGCATTGAATTTACCATACCCACAAGCTGCTCCCCTTTAGGGCTTGTGCCCAGGATATGCAGCCCGTAAGGCATTGACTGGCTCTTATAATCATCCAGCAGGGCTTCGAGCCCTTCCAGGAAAGTTGTATTAAAGTAATTCTCGTTGTTTTCAGCCTCTGTCATGTTGAATTCTTCATCCAGGTGAAGGGACCGGGTCAGGTTTAAAACTTCAGACCTGTGGGCTGATTTCAAAGAGTCGTCTGCCACTGCCTGTTCATAGTTCAGGATAGCTGCGCTCAGGTTTGCGTAATCCCCATAACTTCCTGCTGAAATAATCGGGGGGACAAGATGGTCAACGATGACTGCACCTCCTCTGCGCTTTGCCTCATTGCCTTCTCCAAGCCCGTCCATAACGTAAGGATAAATCACGGGCAAATCCCCGATCATAAGGGAAGGCCAGTCATACCGCGAAAGTCCGAACTGTTTGCCAGGCAGCCATTCCTGAGTCCCGTGCCTGCCGAAGTGAACCAGGGCATTACTGCCGAATCCACCTTCTTCCTCGGAATGCTGGAGCCAGAGGTAGAATGCAATGTACTGGTGGTGAGGAGGCAGGTCCTTGTCGTGATAGAGAGCATTATTGTCATCAAGCCAGCCTCTTGAAGGCTGTGGAGCCAGAAGCACATTATCTCCGACCTCGATTCTGGGAATTACGAAATATTTTCCACTTTCATTTTCCCAGACCATGATCTTCCCGGGTGCCGGACCCCACTGGTCAATGACTTCCTGCTGCCTCTCTTGAGGGAGCTCAGAGAACCATCCCTCATAGGTGCTTTCCGGGACGAGAACTATTTTCCCTGTATCAACCAGCTTCTGAAGTTCCCCCGGAGCCCAGGTCCCTATGTTGATACCCTGAGTGAGCATCAGGTCAAGGAGTTCGGTCTCGTTAGGGACCTGGCTTTCATTCAGGTCATATCCGTCGGCAGCCATAGCGCCAAGCATGCTGGATATACTGGGGACGACATCGAGATAGGAAGCCCCTATGTTATCCTTTCCCCCTCCGTGGTTATAATAAATTATAGCAACTTTTTTATCGGATTCCGGAATTTCCCCTAAATTCACCCAGCTTTCGACGCGGTCAACGAGCCAGTCCACCTGGTAGTCTATGGAAACTGAAGTCTCTGTCTCAGTTTCGGGATCTATTTCCGTTGAAGCCATTATTACCGGGTCAATAGCCCCCCAGAGTTCCTGTAAATCGAGTTTCATCATCTTATCTGCAGGAAGCGGATTGCTGCTGGCTTCATACTCGGTCCTGTTCATGTAATTGTTAACAATGCCGTTGATTACAGGCACATCGAGCCCTTCAGCATCAAACTTGTTGCCAAAGTAAGTGAACGAAATAATCGCATCCACAAGGACATCATCCCCCTGCTTGAAAAAGTCTCCAGAGGAAAGGGAATCGGACCCGTAAGTGGCAATAACATTGTAGCCCCTGGCTTCCAGTTCTGAAATCAAAGCATCGATGGGCTCAATCTGGAAGGGGAAATAGCTCTGGTACATGGTAATTGCAACTGTGGGCTTTGCCGGATCATAGACATGCCCCCCGTCGCTTCTGTTAGAGTACCAGGCAAGGTAGGTATCCAGAGAATCGGTAAAGTAACCGGTTATATTAGTGTGGTAGATCGCCCTTTCAGGAAGAGTGTGAGGGTCCTCATACAGGAGGTCAGACCTGCCGCAGCAGTCGTTGGAGATGCAGAATACAAGGTTTTTCAGGTTACTCTGGTCATAAGCTCCGTTAAGCCAGTAATTGTTCAGCTTTTCCCTGTAGCCCTCGATCTGGTCTGCAGAAAGCGGGATGCTCTCATTCAGAAGAGTGTCATCGTCAATAACCACACACCCGTTAGCAATCGCCATATCCACAGTGGGTGTGAGCTTCTGGGCCGTTGAGGGGCTGAGCATGTTGATGTAAATGATGTCCATCCCGCTCAGGTCAACGTTATTTTCCATCACGTAGTCAGCCATAAAACAACTAAGGGAAAGGTTCAGGCCGCTGTTAGTGTTGACTTCCTCTGCAAGGTTCTTGAGTGGAAGCTCATGGCTCCGGTACCCGGTCACAATGGCAATGTCCAGATGCTGGCCTGTACTGAAATTGCCCTGGGGTTCTTTTACCACTTCCCTTAACAAAAGAACGTTTGTGAACCCCAGAGATATAGGGTCGCTTCCCATCTGTTTCTGCCGGGTAAGCCCGCTGATTGCAGCACTTCCTGTCAGGTCAACCCCACTGCCAGACAGGTCAAGAAGAGCCTGGGATTCATTTGCATCGATATCCCTGCTGGAGGTATCAAGATTTACCGAAAGATCCGTGCCCTGCACCTGTATTTGTTCATCGGCACGGCGCCATTTGTCCTCGTTGTAAAGAGCAACAAGCGTATAGTTTCCGTCGGGAATCCCGGAAAGCAGGTAGTTGCCTTCAGCATCACTGGTAGTGTTGGCAACAAGTTCATACTGGATGGCTTCACTTCCTGCCGCCGGAGAAGTAGAAAACAGCATTAAAAGGATTAAAATTATCAATCCGGAAGCTTTAATACTTTTATTTAGAGAGTTTCTTTTTTTATTCAACTGTTCTTTCATAATCCCTACTCCAGAATAATTAAACAGATTACTATGTAAAAAACTTATTAAGATCTTGATTCTGTATGCTGCTTGCAGGAAACTCCTAAATTTCAGCTTTAGATCTCCGCCGGCAGACAAGGCAAATCAGATCTACAGAGAAATAAAAGTACACCGCAAATCAACAACAAAAGTAAACTTTACTAATTAATTTAGAGGAAAACATCATTCAAATATGAGTGTTGAAAGATATTTTAGATAGCGGTCACCTCAATAAATTATTAGCTGTTCACCTCTAAACACAAATATATCAGATCATTTGAACGCAAGTTTACTTTACTTACATAAAAAACTGCGATTTTGGATAATAGTTATTAGCCGTAAAGATAACAAAAATAGAGAAATTAACGATCGCCCACCGTTACATGGCTAATATTTTTGAAAATAGGATTAAATCACAAATACTTTGATCAATGCAACATCATTCGCTTTATCATGTCATTCATGTAATGCCCGATGCAGAAGAGCGGCCTTTCCCGAAAAAGAGTTGAAAAAAGGAAGAGAATAAAAAACGAAGAGAATAAAAAAGGAAGAGAATAAAAAAGGAAGAGAATAAAAAAGAGGGTTAAAAAAGGAAAGGAAAAGAACACAGAATGAAAAGTGCTCTCCTTCCACCGTATTTTACATATTCTTTTTACGGAACCCCAGGTAAATTCCCCCCACTGCTACAATCACGAAGAGAATCCCGAAAATATCAGATCCCGAGAAGGACATGCCTCCATTTTCGGATTCTGCGACCGGATCTTTCTGCATCTCATAGCCTTCAACATAGTCGGAGTCAGAGGCCTTTTGGACATCAGGAACAGGTTCTGGAGAATCAACGCCATACCCTGCATCTGAATCCTGAACAGTCTGATTGCTTTCCGCGGATTCGGAGTTTGCTCTGGTTGTCTGGTTGAGTTTTTCGGCAACGCTCGTCTGATGCCCTTTGCTGCTACTGCTACTGCTCGGGGTATCTTCTATTTCCGGAGTTTCGGCCTGGGTTGCTGCATTCAGTTTTTCAGCGTAGCCAGGGACAGATACCATCCCGCTTACGAATTCGTTAAGCAGAGGGTTTCCGCAGGTATGGTGGCAGCATGAAGCTCCATTTTCAGCCACCGATTCTTCATATTCTTTTGCGAGGTTCTCGATAACCTCATCCGAAGGTTTCCAGTATTCGTGTCTGACAGCTTCGAGCATTCTGGCTGTTATCGACTGGTAAGCATCGGGATTGTTCTGCTTGAACCATTCTTTCATGGATGGGTTATTAACATAGGTCTCATATGTCTGCTCCCAGACGCTGTCATCCACAAGATCAGGATCGCTGACCTCCCAGCCGAAAAGGTTGTTTACGAACTCGGACATCATCCTGCCACCTGAATACCCGGCGCCCTGCATCCCTTCGATCCACTTCTCATTGAAATACCTGGACCTCAGGTTCTTGCTAAGGTACTCCCCCATTCCTGTCATCTGAGCCCTTTCAGGATCTCTGGTATCCGAAACGTACATCTCAGGGGTTCTTCCGTCTCCCCTGACATGCCTTGTTGCCAGGTTCAGGCCACCGAAGTACTGGAAGAAGTCGTCGTTGTCAAGAGTATCGTAGAGGTTTGAAGAGTCAGAATGTACGGAGGCTTCAACGTTTTTCAGGTTGCCTTCAAGGAGTTCCCTGGATTTTATGCCCCAGAAATCTTCACCGTAGGCGTATCCCATCTTGTCCAGGTATACATTTGCAATCGTCGCTTCGTCGTCCCAGCTCCCACTTGCACTGATAGCATTTGAGACCCCTATTTCATAAGTCCCATCCATTACTGCAAAGCAGCGCATTGTGGAGAGCTTTTTTGCGGTTTCATTGTCATATCCTGCCGCAAGCAGGGAATCATATATTGCAAGGGCGCTGTCGTTTACGTAGTTGGGATAGTTTCCGGCAGGAAGTGAACTTGCAAGTTTCACGGCGCGATCTACCATTTTGATCTTATCCGGGAAAGCGTCCCTCATACCAGCGGTTGTATAGACAATGTCAATCCTCGGTCTCCCCGGTTTTGCCGGATCATAGTTAGGAAGCAGCTCCTCTTCAGGGATAGCCTCAACACCTTTTACATACCCGTACTCGTCCCAGACCGGCTGTACCCCGAGCATGTAAAGCACTTCGGCTTCCAGAGTCCCGTGGTCGCGGATAAACTCTACCCCGAACCTTGAGAATGAAACCTTTTCCGGATATTCTCCGTACTTATCGTGATAATCCTCAAGCAGCTGGATTGCAAGGGATTTTCCGAGCTCCCAGGTTGCCTTTGAAGGATAGAGTTTTGAGTTGATACCGTAGAAGTTGCGCCCCGTAGGGACTGCATCCGGGTTCATAACAGGGTCCGTGCCTGGTCCCGGAGGGATGAAGCCCCCGTTTAAGGCTGAAAGAATTCTGGCAATCTCTACGTCACTGTCAAGAAGCCGTTCTCTATACTCCAGCCCCTGTTCAAGATCAAATGTAACAGAACTGTTTGTTACCCCGAAAACGTCAAGCTGAGCCGTTGAAACCTCCGTATTATTGGTTACGACTTTCCAGACAAGCCTGTTAACTTTAGTATCATTTGACGGAATCCCGAGAGGGTAAACGGACTCAGGATAAAAAGCAGCAGTGATATTATCCTCGAAGTCTCCTCCAAGCATGGACCTTACCATTCCGGAAAGTTCGTCTTTTTCAGGATCTGTCAGGTTTGTAGAAGGTACCCGGCCAAGGACATGCATCCCGTAAGGAATGTTTTCTCCTTCCACATCTTCGAGATATTCATGAAGGATATTTTTTACAAAATCCCCAAACTCCACTTCATTGTAATCTCGAAGAGCGGTCGCATTCTCGATTCCGAGATCAACGTCCAGGTTAAGTGCGATTATCTGGTCGATTATGGCTGTCTGGTACCCTGCCTTTGTCTGTGTAGAAAGCCCAGGATCATAATACTGCTCCACACTGATTGAAAGGTTGAGCAATTCTCCATAAAGCCCGCTGCGTTCAAGGGTCGGAGTCAGGTGGTCGATAATCAGGGCATTGCCCCTGTATTCGGCAGTCAGCCCTTCTCCCACGTTTGCAACTATGTAAGGATAGATGTTTGGCAGGTCCTGCAGCAGTAAAGGTGCCCAGTCGGAAGTCCGGTTCATACCGTAAGTAGAACCCGGAAGCCACTCGTGTGTACCGTGAGTCCCCATGTGAATAACTGCATCAGGCTGCCATTCGTGGTTCAGCCAGAGATAGAAAGCTATGTACTGGTGCGGAGGTGGCACAAGGCTGCTGTGGTAAAGGGTGTCGTCGTTTTGCAGGAAACCCCTGGCAGGCTGGGGCATGAGCCAGACATCTCCGAAACGTACGGAAGGGATTACAATATACTGCCCGGTCTCGTTCTCATAGATCATGAGGGTCTTATTCTGGGGAAGATCTTCAGCCCAGGGTTCTCCCCATTCTTTTATTACCTGAGACCTCAGTTCTTCAGGGATTTCCGACTCAAACCATCCTCTGTAGGTCTCCATGGGTATGAGGTGCAGTCCCCATTCAGTCCTGTTTTCGACCATTTCGTTCATGACGCCGGGAGCCCAGGAACCGGCATTGATACCCTGTGCCTGCATCATTTCCAGGAGTTCACTGCTGTTATCCGGAATTCCGGAGACCTCATACCCGGTTTCATTCATCTCATTGAGAAGGTCGAACATGCTTTGAGTAACATTGAGGTAACTTGCCCCGATGTTGTCTTTTCCTGAAGGGTAGTTGTAGTATATTACGGCAACTTTCTTGTCATTCGTGTCCTTTAATTTCAGTTCAGCCCAGTTTATCGACCTGTTTACCATCCAATCGACCTGTGCCGGCAGGGGTTCGTAGCTGCTTTCCCCGGTTTCGGAGTCGTAGTTATCAATCCCTATTACAATGTACTCAAAAATCCCATCAATACTCGGAAGGAGGGTCTTGTACACGACCTCACTGCTGGGAATGCCCCTGTTACGGTCAGCTACATCTATAGAATTAGCAGGATTTGAAACTACCATGCCTCTTAAGACCGGGACGTCAAGGTCTTCAAGCTCCTGTACACCGGCATCAGGATCCTCGTAATTCAAACGGAAACTTTTCAGAGAAATTACGCACTGGACAAGAGGTTCTCCGTTTTCGTCAAAGTAAAACTTGTGGATATCATTGAAAGTCTCAAAACCTGCAATTACGTTGCAGCCCTTCCCTTCAAGGTCACGGATGAGAGCGTCTATGACTTCAAGGTTGTCAGCCGTATAATCAGAAGCGTGGAACCAGATCCCTATGGTGGGTTTGCTCTTATCGTAAATATGTTGTGGCCCACTTGTGCCAGTTGTATTCGAGTACCAATCAAGGTAATCGGTGGTGTTTTCAAACCAGTCAGGTTTGGATTCATTTAAGGAGGAGCGGGCATCAGGGTGATAAAGCGCTGCTTCAGGAAATTCGATCGGGTCCTGATAAACCCAGCTATCCGTAAGCTCTGGTTTGTTTCCATAAGTTTTTGCGAGATAGATAAGGAAATTTTCGGTATTTTCTCGCAGGACTCCTTTCGGACCCATGCTGTAGAAGTACTTTTCTTCAGTGGAATTGTAAGGTTTGGTCCCGGCAAGAATCTTATCATAACTTGAGGTGTTGATGTATGTCGGATCCATCATAGAGGTAATGTCTATGAGTGCAGCCCCATTTTTATGGGCACTTTCGAGGTCATCCCCGATATCTTTGAACTGCGACCAGAGCATATAAGTAAATATTACATCCTGGTTTTCAAAAGTGGTATTAGTAAAGTCGGAATACCCCGAAATATACGTTACATTTATACTTGCATTGTATGGATTGGACTGCTCTGCTGCATTCAAAGCATTTCCATCATAACAGATAAAAGTAATATTTACCTGATTTTCATCAGCCGATACATTCTGTGCAAGCAGTAAAAGGACCACTGCACATAAAACCAGTAACCTACTTTGTGCCGTACGCATCTTATCCCCAGACAATGTATCATGAACCCGTGGAGCGCCCCGGCAGGAAAATAACCAGGATGCCTGGCCCACGAGTCGATTTATAACTAAAGATTTGCGAATATTAGGAACCTACAAGAGGACAGTCGCCGAGTTTTTAAAGTGAACGTGGAAGTTATCGATTATGACTTTGAATCCAACCTTGATACTTCCGAAAAAAACTAGGCAGCCGATTCCGTATTATATCTTCAACATTCGGAGCATTAGGGGAGAAGATACATAAAATACGGTTTTTAGCTCACGATTGTTATCCATTAAGGTAAAATGAAGAGAAGATAGCGTTTTTACTTAATTTAGAATGGAAAACAGACCTTAATTCAAAAAGAGCCAGGAATAAGCCTAATTTAAAAAAATAGGATTTGGAATCAGGTAAAAAGAAAAAAATACGGCGATTTTATTTTACGCCGCATTTCACATACGAATTTAAAACTTCTTTTTCCGGAATCCTGGGTAGGCTCCAGAAATACAGAATCGTTGACAACGAGGTCAAAAACAATAGAACTGAAATCGATATCATTATAGAATATTCTTGCATATTTATCCCCATACAATGTATCATGAACCCTGGAGCACTCTGGGAGAAAAAATAACCAGACCTCCGGGCTCATCAGATAAATTAATTCCAAAAGTTTGCAATTCAACCGAATTTAAAAAATTGGATTCGGAGTCAGATAAAAAAATACGGCGATTTTAATTTACGCCGCGTTTCACATACTAATTTAAAACTTCTTTTTCCGGAATCCCATATAAATTCCACCGATTCAGGCTACAACAAATAAAACTTACGTAAGTCGTTGGAAAAAAAATTAATCTGAAGCGGATGTACCGGTTGAAGCGGGTGTATCGGTTGAAGCAGAGGTACCATTACCCTCCGAATCTTCAGGGACGTAAATCACCCTGCCGTCAGCCAGCTTATATGCCGTCCCCAGAGCTTCCCCTGTGCCTCCACCGATGTTTTCGGTCATATTCAGGACTTCTATGGGCTTCCCCTGATCCTTGATTATTATCTTCATATCCTCAGCTCCGGGATTTTTTACAATTGTAATATCCTCATTCGAGCTCAGAAGCTCAGGAAGATGGTAAGACATTACAAGGGCCACCAGCAAAGCCACGGAAAAGACCATTGCAACGTCAAAGAGATTGGCAACCCCGGTCATGGGGTTTTGCTCATCGGAGTCATTTAAAAGCCCGGTTCGCCTGTACCTTCTGGATTTTCGCATGGTTTTCCTCCTATTAAGAAAGCAATCAATTTCCGCTTTTCTCCTCGAGTATATCCAGAATATAATCGATGTCCGACATATCCTCCCAGTACCAGCGCCTCCTGACCTGGGTAAGCACATAGGCTATTCCGGCAGAAAAGAGCCCTACGACGGTAGTTGCAAAGGCAATCATCAGGTTTTGTGCCAGGGTTTCGAGGTCTCCTTGCGAAAGCCCTATCAGGGCAGGCCCCAGCGGAATCAGCGTCCCCATAAGTCCGAGCATAGGGGCAACCGTTGAACTTATCTTAGTGTTCTCAAGGCGTTTTGCCATTTTAATCTCGTATTCCTCAGAGAGCTTCTCGATTGCAGGAAAATTCCGCTCTTCGAGGTATTTTGCAGCCTCTCTTGCAAAGGACGTGACCATGTAATTTTGTTTTAGACTCTCAAGAGCCCTTGATGCTTCCGAAAAAGCCGAATTCGGAAGACTGTCCCGTATTTTTTTGCAACCGATTTCCAGGGTGTTCCGGTCCCTGTTCCTTTTCGAATATTCAGAAAGGAATTCTCCTAATTGGATAAGTGAAACAAAGACAAGAAGAGTCAGAAGTATCATTACCGGATACAGCAGAGCCGATGAAAATATGTACATCGTCTGTGATAACAAATCCATATTGCTCATTGGTTAGACCTCACATGGCCGAGGAAAAAACCTGCAAGGACTAAGACCCCGAAAGCCAGAAGGGGAACAATGCCTGATTCTCCCGGAGCCATAGGAGCCAGCTGCATCTGTTTTGTTTTCATATATGCAGGGATGAGCAGAGCCCCTAAAAGATAATAAATTCCGAGAAGCATCATGGCGCTTCCCATAGTTTCGGGAGTCTTTCCCAGCCGGGTCTTCCCAAACCTGAAAAGAAAAGAAGAAGCTACCACTGCTGTAAAAAAAGCAATTCCTACAAGAAACCCTATTTTTATCCCGGAAAAGTTGAGACTTTCTGAAAGCAGCATACAGGATACCGCAAGAGCTCCCAGGCAGACCGGACAGGGCATGGATATAGCCAGGAAAGTGTGTCTGGAAACATCTTTTCCTGAATTCCACTTTTTCTGGGTGTAAATCCCGGCCCCTATAAGGAGTAGGGAGACGAGAATATGAACTCCCATACCCATTGCAGAAAGACGCTCAAAGGCATCCAGGCTTATGTGGTCAGCAACGCTTCCGAATAAAAGGGCAAGAAAAAAGTAACTGCCAGCAATTGTAAGAATTTCCCGCGTAGTGATATTTGAAAATCCACAACCTAATCCAGTTTTAATCCCGAAGATAAGGATACCTATTAAAATTCCAATAACAGTCAACGTAGAAGAGTCCATAGTACCTTCTGAGCATCTATAGTGGAATTAAATAAAAACTGGTTTTTGGGTAACGTTCGTAATCCTTTTGGATAACAAGCGCCGATTGATAACATTTTTGAACTAAAGAGAAGATTTAAGGCACTCTGCCGCGAGAGCGGACGATAAATAATTAAAGAAGTGGGGTAATCGTTATGAAAGTGTGTTAATATAAAATCCATTTAAAATAAGGTTGCGCAGATTGAATAACAAATAAAAAGCAGAATTTAACAAAGATTATGCAATAATTCACTCTGTTAACAGAGATATTTTTTTAAATAATAAAAAGTAAGGAACAGTAAATAAAGTAAATTTGTTAAAAAAATAGATAAAAAAAGCAATTAAAAGAGATAGTAATATACATTACTTGTTTTAGATGGGGCAATAATTATAAGTAATGGAGGTAAAATAGAGGACCATCATGGTAGTAAGAATTAGAGGGATTCAGAAATGAACGGCGGCGGAGAAAACCTGCTCAAAGCGATCTCAAGCGACACCCGTCTTTCTATTCTCGAGCTTCTGAGTGAAGGGGATAAGCATATCTCCGGCCTTGCGAGGGAAATAGGGATTTCCGTGCCCGTAGCTGCAAAACATGTAAAAATCCTGGAAAAAGCCGAACTTATAGAAAGAAAAAAGTTCGGGAATACTCATATGATAAGCATAAAACTGAACAATGTATATTCTTTCCTGGACCGCTTTGCAGAAAACAGGAAGCTTGAGGTAGAGGAAGGTACGAGTCTGCTTGAAGCTTTGAAAAACGTAGCCGCTGTCGAAGTAAGGGAAATGGGAGACAGGATAAAAGTTGTCTCTACGGACGGGGAAGAGGGTTTTTATGTATATGAGGTGGACGGCAAATTTTCGGATAAAACTGTAGACGAATATAAGTTTTACGAAGATGCCATCGTCGAGTGGAAGAAGCTAATTCCGGTCACGAAAAAAAGGCTGCTTGTGAATATAAGGAGATGAAGCAGCCAGAGCAGCTTTTATTAAAAATCTCCATGACAATAGCCTCTGTGAAAGTAACTTATACTACCATTCAGAGAATCCTGATCAAGCCAACTACTCGCTAGATCTAAAGATTTAACGGGTTTCCTGCTGAGGGTTTAGAAAAAGAAGCGTAAACCCCCTGGGTTTTAGCCTGGGGACAGTTCACGAATTTCCGAAAAATTCAGCATTCCGGAAGAGCAGGATTCACTCCTTTAACTTTGCCAGAACTCCAAGGTGATCTTCATGGTAAGGCATAAGATCCCTGGCCATCAGGATTTCGAATCTGGGTTCGAAAGCCTGCTCAAGCTTTTTTACTTCTTCCGTGAAGACTTCCTTCGGGTTTGCCGCAGTGTCGATGCTACGAGCCTTGATAGAAAGCAGGAGATGCCCGCCTTCATTCAAAAAGCGTGCAGCATTTCTTGCAGCGATTTCGGCCTGATTGGGCTGAGCAACATCCTGAAAGATCAGGTCTACAGGCTCAACAATATGGGCGTAACTATCCGGTTTTCCCGCATCAGCAAGGAGAGGGAAAATGTTTTTGCGCCGGGAAGCAAGCCCTATGAAGTCGCGCATGCTTCTTGGAGCAAATTCAACAGCATATACTGCCCCTTCAGAGACGATATCAGAGACGTGGCTGACCGTTGTACCTGAAGCTGCCCCCAGGTAGAGCACCTTTGAATCCTCCTTAAGGGGGATATTGAACTTCTTGAGGACCATGGCTCCAAGCTTACTCCGGCGAGGGTCCCAGGTACGGTACTCGACCCCTTCAACCGGAATTAGCTTTTCTCCGTAAACAGTCTTTCCCGGGTCCAGGTTCTTTGTGGCAAGCTGCTTTTTGCCCTTCGTAACCTCAAAAATCCCATCGGAAAGCTTCCTTACGTCAGTCATTTACTTCCTCCTCTTTTTCTTTGGTTTTGCCCCGCTTTCCGGCCTTTTTTGCGGTGGCCTGGGGTTTAAAGCCCGTATTTTCTGGATTTTTTCATCCAGTTTCTCTGGCAAAGAAGGATCTATTTTCCCGGAGTAAAAGTCGATTCGAGCGGCAAGGGAAAGTTTTGCTGCAAGAGCTCTTGCGACTTTTCCCCGCACCCACCATGGAGAGGTATTGACAAGGGGATGGCTGTAGATTATCCCGTGCTTTGGGGACGGAGCCCTTTCCCGGAGGTGTTTGAAAAGAGCCTTGCTGGCCCCGATAACCTGAATTGTACTGGACGGAAAAGCAGCAAGTTTTTCAAGGCTGCCTGCAATGCTTATGAGCCTTGCCCCGAGCATGGGCCCCGCTGTTATGTTCAGGTTGGGTGCAAGGATTTCCATACTGCTCTCGATGTAAGCTTCGATCTGCTTCCGCCGTTCATAGAGACTGCATACGTTCTCTGCAAAACCTTTAAGGAGCACTTCATCTGCAGCTTCGAGTTTTGCACCCATGGAATCCCTGGCTTTTAAGTAAAGAGGATCATCGGGAGCAACATTTTCACGGGAGCCGTATTTTACAATAAAAAGCGCAAGAGCTTCCCCATTGAGCCCGCTTTCGGGGAAATAGCCCCCGTACCACTCAAAAAGCCTTTCCGAAAGGGAGTTGGTGGTTTCATTGATGTCATCCAGGGCTTCTACTGCCTGAACTATGCGCTGGTCAGGGGTAAGAGCTTCTGAGACCTGGTGTTTTGCAGCTTCCAGCGTGACTTCATGTAAAAGGGAATAATATTCAGAAAGGGAATCTACAAACTTGCACTCGATAGCTGCAGCTTTCAGGTCAAAACCTTCGGGAGGAAGATTCTGCCTGCTGTCCCTCAAAGAGAGGGAACGGAGTGCAAGCTCTCTTATATCTTTTGGAAAAGAGTCGGAGGCAAGGACTTCTCCTTTGCTGCCTATCTCAAGGACTCCAAACCAGGTGTTGATTTTCAATTGGAGCCTCCGAAGATGTCCGCGCCCCGATTCTTTGCCTTTGTAAGCAGTACTTCTCCACCAAGTGATTCATCCAGCATACTCTGGACTTCTTTCTGGAGTTTTTTGCCTTCTCCCGGACTCCCGACAATCCCGTAGACTACAGGCCCGAAAGAACTGACTCCTGAACCGCTGGCTCCGTTGTCCTGCATATATTTCATGGCATCGAGTACGGGTCGGGGCTGAAGTTCAACTTCCCGCTTTTTAAAGCCCACAGTCTGGAAATGGTTAACTGCCCTGCCGAAACTTTCCAGATCTTCTTCGATTAGCGCAGGGAGCATCTGCATGAGAATTACATGAGAGAGTTCCTGGACTTCCTTAAGAGGGATAGGACAGACTTTTTTGAAAATATCGACTTCTTCTGCGTCATGGACACCTTTGGTATTGGGAATTGCAAGGACAATATGCCAGTCAGGAAAGTCCCTCCTGAAAAGCACGGGCCCTGGAGGCATACGGCTGGCCGCGGAAGGAGAAAATGCACCTTTATCCCTGAATTTGTGCCCCCCATCCAGGATGAAACCTCCACTTTCGAAAGCAGCAACCCCGATTCCGGACGTCCCGCCTCTACCGACAGCAACTGCGAGTTCCCGGACACTTTTTCCAAGCCCGTAAATTTCATTTACAGCTGCTGCGGCAGAAAGTGCAGCCTGGGTTCCGGAGCCAAGCCCTACATGGTCAGAAAGATCCCTATTAATGTGAATCCTGATGCCTTTCCCTTCAGGAAGCACAGCTTTTGCTGCTTTTAGCATCCTGCCTGCGAGAAGAGAATCCCCCACCACTTCGACAACATCCGCTTCAGCTGCCGAAATTTCCAGGCTTGGTGACTCGAGAGTAATTCCTACCCCCCCATCGACCCTGCCGATCTCTGCATTGAGATCAATAAGGGTAAGATGCAGTCTGGATGGTGACATTACATTAATCATATTCATCTGTATCCTCATTGCTTATTCATAAAGCTTAGGAGTTAACCTTCGAACTACTCCGAAGTTTTTCCTTAACAATCAAATAAGTAAAAGATAAAGTTTTCCCGTTAAATATAAATTTAAGGAATGGAAAAATCAGTGAATATATTTTTATACGGATCTCCGCACTCCCCCGAAAATCCAGCAGTGACTCCATAAACACAGGACATACAGAAAAACTACAGCTCCGGCAGCGGCTGTAAACTGTTCCAAGAAGAGTATGTATAACCCCACAAAGTATCCCTGTATCTGCGGGGTCGGAAAGACCGAAAGTAAGGTCAGCTTTCAGGTTTTTGATTTTTATTGCGTTAAACATATCGGAAAACAGACGTAACAGAGGTTTTCGAAGGGCTTTGTAAGCTTCCAGACCCCAGTGAAGTTTTTCCCGGGTGGTCATTCCTTTCTTTGCCTCTACCTCACCGTCCTTACCAGCTCTTTTTTTCCTTCTTATCCGGGCAAATATCCCTCTTTTCTCTTTGCCCTCAGTTTTTTCTTTAATCGGAATTTTCTCTTTGCCCTCAGCCCATTCTTCAACCGCAATTTTCTCTTTGCCCTCAGCCTGTTCTTTAATTTCAATTTTCTCTTTACCCTCAATAATTACTGTTTCCTCTTCAGGTTTCTGTTCTCCAGGCTCCCTATCTTTTTCCATCTGCATTTTGAGTTCTGCTTTTAGATCGTCTTCTTTTCTGCTTTCAGCTTGTTCAGGCCTTTTTTTACCCTGTGGAGTTCCGGTTTCCACTCCAATTCCTTTTTTCATTTCCTCTTCAGCCGGCTCTTCAGGAAGGAATTTTTTTTCCTTAGGCTCTTGGATTGAAAAAGTATGGGAAAAAAACAGCCATTTTACAGTAAATATTCCTCCCAGCTCTTTCTTTTCTTCCACACTCAGAACCTTGAGCTTGAAAGTGAGGCCTATCGCGGTAAAAAGTATGAATAAAACGAGCAGAAAAATCAGAAGGAAGAGGTAGATAACAAGCATGCTAAACAAGTTGAGGGAAAAAGATAGTCCTGGCTATCTTAAATACCCTGACCTTTAGTTCTGGTTCATGGAAAATCCCATAAAGAGGTTTAACCCGGAGGGATTTACTGGGAACTGCCCTCTTTCTCTTCGGGTTCCATATGCTCTTTAACTTCCGTTTTGCCGACTTCCGGACCCTCTTCTTTTTTATGTTTGCCGGTCATGCCTTTGAACTTATCCAAAATTTCAGGCACGACTTCCTGAAGCGAACTGAGGAGTGACCCTACATCGTTTTTCTCAGAAATCCGGAAGATTTTTGCCTCATCTTCGGAGAGCATAATAAAAGCAACAGGCTCGATCTTCGCACCTGCGCCTCCGCCTCCTCCGTACCCTGACTCGTTATCTTTTTTGCCTTCCCCGCCTCCAGCTCCGAACCCCATGGTAAGTTTGGAAACAGGAATGATTGTTTTTCCGGCAGCTGTAATAGGATCTCCTACGACAGTTTTAGTAGTTGCAATTTTTTCAAGTTCGCCTGCAATTTCTTTAATGGTATCTTCTACGCCCATAGTTTTATCCCCCGGTGTGTATTGTATGATTTGTTTAGATGGATAATAAATGTTGTCTATCTTCTTTTAGATTTCCAGCCGACTTTCATTAAATATTGACTTCATCATATTTGAGTTAATCCTGTATTCACAGTTTCAAGCGTAATTCGCGGCTCAAAATGCAATTTTTCGAGCGAGAATACAGTTCCTTTTTCATGACCCCTCAGAGTCTATGTCATTCTCATCCTCTTATTTCAAGTTAATATCCGGATTACTATTTAATCTCCTGACGACTTTCGAAATGAGGGGTTACTTATGAAATTATATTATAATTTTTAGTAAGAAACATAGACAGTAAGAAAAAATAGAGAAAACTATTGATATAATATAAGAAAAATTAGTTAATATTATATAACAGTACTAATTCTGTAAAACTAATACATATTAAAAATCAAAAGTAAGACGGAAAGCTTTGTTTATATACTATAAAACCAACGCCACCGCCAAACAGGAGCATATTACAATAATCAGAATTGAGAATTCGTAATATAAATTAAAATGAAACGCAAAAATATATTTTGAGGGGTTTATTGTGTGGAAAACAAAAAGAAATGGTATCCTTTTATTTGTAGTAGTCCTTGCACTTTATCTGTCTGCAGGAGGAAGTGCATCAGCTGCAACAATTTATGTGGACGATGACGGATCCGCAGACTATGAGACAATACAGGCTGCATTAAACGACGCAGTTGACGGAGACACTATAATAGTAAATCCAGGAACTTATCCGGATGAACTAATACAAGTAAACACATCTGTAATAATAAAAGGAGCTTCGGGATATCCCTCGGTTGGCGGCTTTGATATATACAGGCAGTCACGTATAGAAGGACTGACGATCACGAAGGGAGTAGGCTTTGACCAGGGTGGCATAGAGTGCACAATAAGGAATAACAGATTTGAAGGCTGTGGTGTAAGTATAGGTAACAGCTACCTGTATGGAAATCAGACGATAATGAATAACCTCTTTACAGGGAGCTCGGTAGGAGTGCACACTTATGACAGCTGGAATAATAAAATTACAGGAAATACATTTCAAAAATGTGATGCCGGTATCGAGTTTACGTGGGGTGGTGGCGGCCACGTAGTCACAGAGAATACATTCAAAAACTGTGGTATCGGGATCCACATAATCGACGAACAGGCAACTATTTACAACAACTATTTCTCAAATAACGTGAACCTGCAGGTAGACGAATTATATGACAGTAGTGGCCCCCAATTAAACACTAAAAAAACCACAGGTGAAAACATCATAGATGGTCCTTATATAGCTGGGAACTACTGGGCAACACCTGCTGGAGATGGTTTCTCTCAGACCCACCCGGACACTAACGGCGATGGGATAGCTGAAGAAGCATACCAGATAGCAGATGGTGTTATTGACTACCTTCCCCTGGTAACCCCAGGGACCGGGCCTGACCCTGTCCTCCCTGCTGCAAATTTCAAGGCAAATACGACCAGCGGAAATGCCCCTCTTTCTGTCCTCTTTACTGACCGGTCACAAAATGCAACATCGAGGAGCTGGGATGTTAACAATGACGGAACCGAGGACTCAAAAGAAGCAAGCTTTGTTTATGAGTATACTAGCGCAGGGACTTATACCGCTAAGCTGACAGTAAGCAATCAGAACGGCGCAGTTTCAAAAACTGCTTCAATAACTGTACTGGAAAAGAGCGGCTCCAGTGGGAGTAACAACTCTGAGGGAATTAACAGTTCCAGTGGGAATAACAGCCCCGATGAAATTAACAGTTCCAGTGGGAGTAACAGCCCTGAGGGAATTAACAGTTCCAGTGGGAGTAACAGCCCCGATGAAATTAACAGTTCCAGTGGGAATAACAGCCCCGATGGGATTTACAGCTCCAGCGGGAGTAGCAGCTCCAGTAGAGGAAGTAGCAGCGGCAGCGGAGGTTCCCCTGAACCTGCAAGAAACGTTGAAACCAAAGAACTTTCACAGGTATTCATTACAAACGGAAAAGCTGTAAAATTTGATTTCACGAAGGATGCAACCTGTGTTGTTTATGTGAGCTTCGATGCAAAAAAGACAGCTGGAAAAACCACAACGATTGTTGAGGAGCTGAAAGGAAAATCTGTCCTGGTTTCCGAACTGCCTGTCGGCGAGGTCTACAGATCCTTTAATGTCTGGGTAGGAAACAGCGGGTTTGCAACCTCAAACAACATCGAAAACCCGGTCATCTGTTTTAAGGTTGAAAAATCCTGGATCCAGGATAAAAAGATCGATAAGGATTCGATTATTCTCAACAGGTACAATGACGAAAAGTGGGAACGTCTGCCAGTCAGTCTGTTGAAGGAAGACAACAAATTCCTGTACTTCACAGCCGAAACTCCGGCATTTTCTTCGTTCGTAATAACAGGTAAGGCAAAAAGCCTCTCCGAAGAAGACTCAACAGAAACGGAGCCTGAAAAGGAAACTCGCGCCGCAGAAGAAGATATGAAAAGTATAGGGGAAGAAGTTGAACCGAACTCCGGGCAGGGAGAAGACACAAAGGCCCCCGGATTCGAAATAGGATATGGGATAATATGCATGTCCGCTATTTTCCTGCATAAAAGGAAGCAAAAAAGCTAAAAGAATACAAAAGAAAGGCAGTCAAATCAAAAGTTAAGTATCAGGTTTTGATACAGAAAAATGATTGATGAAGGTTTTCATTCCTTCATCTTGTTTTTCTACATTTTCAGTTTCTGCCAATCTTTTATCCTCATTTTATCTAATCCTCATTTTATCTGACCCTCAGTTTATCTCGAAAATCTTTTATTCGGATTTCTCAAGACTTAGACCTCTCCTGAGGTTGTAAAGGAAGCTGCTTAATTGAGTAAAATAGACTGACTATAGTCTTACAATTCGAATATTCTTTGCTCTTCTGTAAACATTCTTTTTTATATCTATTTAAAAGTATTAATCCAAATCAGTATATTTATATTGTTTCACGCGTTTTCCAATTTAATAAAAATGTTTAATATAAAGAATCCGGTGTGTACATAATTAATTCAGTTACAAAATATTTATTGTTAAATTTTTACATTGATAAATTTTTAAGGAGATTTAAGTTAATTGTTGATAGATGGAATTTCATCCATATTTCACCCCTAACTTTCTTGAATGGACGGAGGAATTCGAAATTCGAAATAAATTAACCGTTTTACTAATTGCTTTTCTAATTTTGATACAATGTGTTGGAATCGGAACTGCAGCTGAGATAATTGTCCAGTCAGGCGATTCAATACAGGTTGCCGTAAACAATGCAAGTTCAGGTGATATAATCACCATAAAACCCGGAACCTATACTGAAAATATCAAAATATCTACAGGTGGTCTCACTATCAGGTCTGAGTCCGGAAACCCTGATAATACAATAATTAAAGCTAAAAGTTCAACAGTAAATGTAATTTCCGTACAGGCAGAGAATGTAAAAATTAGCGGAATTCAAGCTAGTAGAGCTAGCGGGTCCAGCTACTCAGGAATCTATCTTAAAGGATGCAAGAACTGTATAATTGAGAACAACAAGCTCATGAGCAACGGGCGTGGGATTTATCTAGAGAGTTCTAAAGGATGCACCATCTCGAGAAATACAGTTACAAATAACGGGGTGTATGGAATTGTATTTGGGAGCTCCAGCGGCAATACCATTTCCGGAAATACGGTGTCTAACGACATCCGCGGCATCCATGTTGGTTCCTCTGACGGCAATACCCTTTCAGGCAACACTGTTACTTCGAACAGTGCTTACGGCATGTATGTTTGCGGCCTGAGCGACAATAACCGCATTTATAACAACTACTTCAATAACACCGATATGATCATTAAAAGCGGAACCGGAAACTCTTATAATACCGCAAAAACCCCAGGCAAAAATATCATTGATGGACCTTATATCGGTGGGAACTACTGGGGAAAACCTGATGGGGAGGGTTTTTCCGATAAAGCCGTGGATAAAGATGGGGATGGAATTTCCGATTCCGCGTACAGTATACCGGGCAGCATATATTCAGATGACCTGCCTCTTACACATGCTTCGAACTTGCCTGAGCCTGTACCCCCTGTTGCAGACTTTAGCAGCAATGTTAACTCTGGGAATGCACCACTTGATGTCATTTTTACTGACAAAAGCACAGGAACTCCCACTAAATGGGACTGGAATTTCGGAGACGGAACGAATTCAGCAGACCAGAACCCTGCACACACATACTCCTCAGCAGGAACTTACACGGTAACACTTACAGTAAGCAATTCAAACGGTAAGACTTCAAAAACCGGTGCAATAACTGTTATTCAAACCTCTGAGCCTGTACCTGAGCCTTTACCCCCTGTTGCAGACTTTAGCAGCAATGTTAACTCTGGGAATGCACCACTTGATGTCATTTTTACTGACAAAAGCACAGGAACTCCCACAGCATGGAACTGGAATTTCGGAGACGGAACGAATTCAGCAGACAAGAACCCTGTACACACATACTCCTCAGCAGGAACTTACACGGTAACACTTACAGTAAGCAATTCAAACGGTAAGACTTCAAAAACCGGTGCAATAACTGTTATTCAAAACTCTGAACCTGTACCTGAACCAGTACTTCCTGTTGCAGATTTCGGCACCAATGCGATTCAGGGCCCTGCTCCTCTTACTGTCCAGTTTACCGATCTTTCACAAAATACAGTTTCGTGGAACTGGGATTTTGACAACAACGGACAGCCCGACTCCACCGACCAGAGTCCGGTTTATGTGTATGAAGTTCCGGGAGACTATACCGTTAACCTGACGGTAAACAACGAAAACGGTGCAGATTCAAAAACTGTCGAAATAAAAGTGCTGGAGGCAGAAGAGGATAAAGGTCTTCCTGTTGCAGACTTCAGTGCGAATGTTACGAGCGGCTATGCTCCCCTTAAGGTCCTCTTTACAGACCTCTCAAAAAAAGCAACTGAGGTCGGGTGGGATTTTAACAATGATGGAGTGGCTGACGTGAGCTCCAGTACCGTAGTTTATGTGTACACAGCCCCGGGAACCTATACAGTAAATCTGCTCGCAACCAATGAAAATGGCACGGTTTCAAAAACTCTCGAAATAGAGGTGTTGAAAGAGAGCAGTTCCGGAGGAAGCAGCCACAGCAGCGGAGGAAGCAGCGGTGGTGGCGGTGGTTCCCCTGAACCTGCAAGAAACGTTGAAACCAAAGAGCTTTCACAGGTTTACATAACAAATGACAAGGCCGTAAAGTTTGATTTCACAAAGAACGCAACCTGTGTTGTATATGTGAGCTTTGATGCAAAAAAGACAGCTGGCAAGACCACAACGATTACCGAGGAATTAAAAAATAAGTCTGCACTTGTTTCCAAACTGCCTGAAGGAGAGGTCTACAAGTCCTTTAACGTCTGGGTAGGAAACAGCGGGTATGCAACCTCAAAGAATATAGAAAACCCTGTCATCTGTTTCAAGGTTGAAAAGACCTGGATGGAGGATAAAAGGATAGATAAGGCTTCAATTGCCCTGAACAGGTACGAAGACAAAGCCTGGGTGCAGCTGCCAGTTACCCTCTCAGGGGAAGACGAGAAATTCCTGTACTTCACTGCCGAGGTCCCGGGCTTCTCTTCCTTTGCAATAACAGGTAAGGCAAAAAGCCTCTCAGAAGAAGCTACAGCAGAAACAGAGCCTGGACAGGAAATTCGCTCCATTGAGAGAGAAGATATGAAAAGTATAGGAGAGGAAGTTGAACAGAGCTCTCCACAGGGAGAAGATACAAAGGCTCCAGGATTTGAAATCGTCTACGGGATAGCCTGCGTGCTTGCAGTTTTCCTGTATAAAAGGAAGTAGAAAAGCTAAAAGAATACAAAAGAAAGGAAATCAAATCAAATCAAATCAAATCAAATCAAATCAAATCAAATCAAATCAAAGCTAAATGTCAAGCTTTGATACAGAAAAGCGATTGATGAGGGGTTTATCCCTTCATCTCATTTTCTACAAATCTCATTTTCTACATATTCAGTTTTCTCAGCATTTTAACTTGAGTTCTTAATTTCTGAATCCATATCGTTTCTTAATCCAGATAGATACATAGAGCCCCGGTTTCCTCATAAATAATAATTTTTGAATAGCAACCCATCAAGAGCATATTATTGTCTGTTTTGAAAGAGACGGACTACTAATAATAAAAAAGAGAAGGATGTAATAAGGATAGCTGTTTAACGAAGTTAAAATACTAATTCTTGCCTTACAACTGAACTATTACTTTACTGAGCAGCATGCTGTTTTATATTTGTATATAAGTATTAGATTAAATCAGTATATTTATATTTATTTATATACATTCCCGCTTAGTTAAATTGATTGACACAGGGATTTTACTCTGGATTTTAGACAAATTCAGCGCAAACGCAGAGCTTTACATTTGTACATTCATTGGACATTGAGTGCATGTTTTTATGAATTACTAATAATACAATTTTCGCCCCTGATACAGATTTCACCCCTAACTTTCTTGAATGGATGGAGGAATTGGAAATTAGAAATAAATTAATCACATTATTAGGAATTTTTATCATATTCTCATTAATTTCAGGTATTGGAGCAGCGGCAGAGATAATTGTCCAGCCAGGAAGTTCAATACAGACTGCCGTAAACAATGCAGCTTCAGGTGATGTAATTACCATAAAACCCGGGACCTATACTGAAAATATAAAAATATCTACAGGTGGTCTCACTATCAGGTCTGAGTCCGGAAACCCTGATAATACAATAATTAAAGCTAAAAGTTCAACTATAAATGTACTTTCCGTACAGGCAGATAATGTAAAAATTAGCGGGATTAAAGCTATTGGAGCAAGCGGGTCCAGCTATTCAGGAATCTATCTGTCCGGATGCAATAACTGTATAATTGAGAATAACAAGCTCATGAGCAACGGGCGTGGAATTTATCTCGTGAGTTCTAAAGGATGCGCCGTCTCGAAAAATACAGTTACAAATAACGGGGTGTATGGAATTGTGCTTGGGAGCTCCAGCGGCAATACCATTTCCGGAAATACGGCTTCTAACGACGCCCGCGGCATCCATGTTGGTTCCTCTGACGACAATACCCTTTCAGGCAACACGGTTACTTCGAACAGTGCTTACGGCATGTATGTTTGCGGCCTGAGCGATAGAAACCTCATTTATAACAACTACTTCAATAACACCATTATGACTATTAAAAGCGGAACCGGAAACGCTTATAATACCGCAAAAACCCCAGGAAAAAATATTGTCCGTGGGACATATATTGGCGGGAATTTCTGGGGAAAACCCGATGGTTCAGGCTTTTCCAATACCGCAGTTGATGCGGATGGAGATGGAATTTCCGATTCCGCGTACAGTATACCAAACAGCATATACTCAGATTACCTACCTCTTGTAACCCCTTCCAACCCTGCAGCCCCTGATGCGGACTTCGGCAGCAATGTTACCTCAGGAAACGCGCCGTTGAATGTTTTATTTACTGATGCAAGCACAGGAACGTCCACTGCATGGAACTGGAGTTTTGGAGACGGGACATATTCAACCCAGAAAAATCCAGTTCATACCTATTCAGCAGCCGGAAGTTACACAGTAACACTTACAGCAAGCAATGCGGCTGGAAACGACACGAAAACAAAAGCGGATTATATAAAAGTAACAGCCCCGCAAAAACCAGTCGTAAATTACTGGGGCTCTCCGAGATCAGGAGATGCGCCACTGACTGTAACCTTTAAGGACATTACTACAGGATCCCCCACAGCATGGAACTGGGATTTCGGAGACGGGACTAATTCAACGGAACAGAACCCAAAACACACATATTCAGCAGCAGGCCGTTACACGATAAAGCTGACAGCAACCAATGCAGCCGGCGGTAATACGCTAACAAAGTACTATTACATAACAGTGACAGGAACCTCTTTACAAACTCCTATTGCAAGCTTCAACAGCAATGTTACTTCAGGAAACGCGCCACTTAATGTCCTATTTACGGACACAAGTACAGGAACTCCCACAGCATGGAAGTGGAATTTCGGAGATGGGACTAATTCAGCAGTCCAGAACCCCGTACACACATACTCTGCAGCCGGAAATTATCCAGTTGAACTTACAGTAACCAATGCAGCAGGCAGCAACACGGTGACAAAATCCAATTATATAAGTGTAGGGACCGCAGCGGCGCAAACGCCAGTTGCTGCGTTTTCGGTATCCCCTACTTCCGGAAATGCACCTCTGGATGTGACCTTTACTGACAGCAGTACAGGAACTCCCACAGCATGGAGCTGGAATTTCGGAGACGGGACTACTTCAACAGATCAGAACCCAAAACACACATATTCAACAGCAGGAACCTACACAGTAACGCTTACAGTAACTAATGCTGCAGGCAGCAATACGGCAACAAAGTCCAGTTATATAACTGCAGGGACAACGGAACAGAAGCCAGTCGTAAACTTCTGGGGCTCTCCGCGATCAGGAGATGCGCCGTTGAGTGTGGCCTTTAAGGACATTACCACAGGATCGCCTACTGCGTGGAACTGGGATTTCGGAGACGGAACTAATTCAACGGAACAGAACCCAAACCACACATATTCAGCAGCAGGACGTTACACGATTAAACTGACAGCAACCAATGCGGCAGGCAGTAATACGCTAACAAAGTATTATTACACAACAGTGACAGGAACAGCTGCACAAACTCCTGTTGCTGCGTTTTCGGCATCTCCGACTTCCGGAAATGCACCTCTGGATGTGACCTTTACTGACACAAGCACAGGTACACCCACAGCATGGAGCTGGAATTTCGGAGACGGAACAAGTTCAACTCAGAAGAGTCCAACACATACATATTCGACAGCAGGAACCTACACAGTAACGCTTACGGCAACTAATGCTGCAGGCAGCAATACGGTGACAAAGTCCAGTTATATAACCGCAATAACTGGAGGGACAACGGCACAAAAACCAGTCGTAAACTTCTGGGGTACCCCAAGATCAGGAAATGCGCCGCTGACTGTAACCTTTAAAGACATTACTACAGGAACACCTACTGCGTGGAACTGGGATTTCGGAGACGGAACAAGTTCAACAGACCAGAACCCAAAACACACATATTCAACAGCAGGAAATTACGTGATAAAGCTGACAGCAACCAATGCGGCAGGCAGTACTACAATGACAAAGTACAATTATATTGTAGTGACAGGAACAGCTGCACAAACACCGATTGCTGCGTTTTCGGCATCTCCAACTTCCGGAAATACACCCCTGAATGTGGCTTTCACTGACAGCAGTACAGGTACACCCACAGCATGGAGCTGGAATTTCGGAGACGGAACAAGTTCAACTCAGAAGAGCCCAACACATACATATTCAACAGCAGGAACCTACACCGTAACGCTTACAGTAACTAATGCTGCAGGCAGCAATACGGCAACAAAATCCAGCTATATAACTGCAGGGACAACGGATACAGGAACAACGACACAAAAACCAGTAATAAACTGCTGGGGCTCTCCAAGAACGGGAACTGCACCTCTGAATGTGTACTTTAAGGACAGTAGCACAGGTTCGCCTACTGCATGGAACTGGAGTTTCGGAGACGGAACGTACTCAACCCTCCAGAATCCGAAGCACACATATTCAGCAGCAGGAAGTTACACGATAAAACTGACAGTAACCAATGCAGCAGGTAGCACTACTACAACAAAAAACAATTATATAGTAGTGGCAAAGACCTGAAAAAAATAAGATTTGAAGAACTGGAAGCTGGAGTAATCGGGCTATGTCCTTTTCAGAGCTTTTCTGCAAGGCTCCCGAACTCCAGTCGACTTGAAGCCGGAGATTCCGGCTCCTTTTTTTCAGGGGAATAGGGCACTACATTTGCAAAAAACTCTTTTACCAGGCTTCCCACGTCCCTTGGAGCTACATCGAGAAACTCTCTACTCTCTTCAGGAGGGAAGTATCCGAATACCGAAAATTTGCCCAGCTTACGCATCTGGGAACCCTGGTAGCGGGCATCAAGGAGGATCCTTACCCCGAAATCACCCGGAGAGCGGACAACTCTTCCCATTGCCTGTCTTACCTTCCTGGTCGTTGGCACCTGGACTGCAAACTCCCAGCCATCGCCACAGTTGAAAACCGTATCATATGCCGACTCTACAGCTTTGATCCTGTCATTCAGAGCCGGGTATCCTACACCTACGACGATCACGGTTCTGCCGCGGGAGTCTCTGAAATCAACACCTTCACTCAATGTTCCCCAGAGATAGGTTATGAGCAAAGCTTTTCCTCCCTGCTCCCCTATTTTGAAAAACTCCTGTCTAATCTCCTGGGCTGAGACCCCGACCTCATCAAGGAAAATAGGGATCGAAAGTTCGGGCTCAAGGAGTTTTTTATAGCGGAGGGCTTCCGCATAGCTCTGGAAATAAACGACCACATTCCCGGGCGATGCAGCAGTGGCAGCAAGAAGCGCTTCTTTCAAACTTTCCAGGGTTTCAGGGCGGTCCCTATTTTTTGCAAAGAGGGGAGGGACTGAAACTGCAAGAGTAAGCCTTCTTTCCGGTGGAAAGGTGGTCCCATAGGTGATTTCTTCCACTTCCCGGGTAATGCCCAGTGTGGATTTGACCATCTCGAAAGGTCGAAGGGTAGCCGACATCAGCACTGCCGAATAAACGGAATCAAGCAACGGTTGGGTCACATTTTTGGGAATGCAGGTGAAAAGTTCAAGCCTGCCGACTACCCTGTCGCTTTTAAAGTCCCTGCGCATGTTCAGGATCGGATAATAGTTCTGTCGATCCGAAAGCACAAGATAGGAAGAAAGAAAATCTGCAACATAACGGATCTGGGAACGCTTGGGAACGGAAAGAAGCCCTTTTTTGTAGTTTTCAGCATAAATCTCTTCCAGCCTGCCTCCGAACTCCCCGATTTCCCGCAGCCGGGTCAGCACCTTTTCTTCGTCTGCAAACCCTTCTTTCTTTGCATCCCGCAAAAAACGAACTTTCAGGACGTCGAGGCGCTCATAAGGATCGCTAATCTGAATGTCCTGCCAGTGTTTTCCAAGCCTGTTCCTCTCCCCGAACTTCAACTTTGAGTCATAAGTATCCCTGATAGAGGTAAGCAAACAGGAAAAAAGCTTTTTTGCATAGATCCGGGAGGCATAGTCCTCGTCAAGAGGAATCCCGAGACCCGATCCGAAGCCACCCCCGAATGCAGGAGAATTGTCAGGCTCAGGAATCTCCCCTACCTCAGAAAGGGCTTTTTCAATGGATATTTCGGAAAGCATTACGGAGGAATGGGAACGGGCTGAAGCCTCAATGTTGTGAGCTTCGTCAAAGATCAGAATGATGTCTTCAGGGTCTCGCTCAAGCCATTTAAGGAGAGTCATGAAGATGTCAGCACTGAGCACATGATGGAAATTGCAGATCAGAAGTTCTGTGTTTTTGAGTTCCTTTTTAAGCAGCTCATACCCGCACATGTCCCGGTCTTCCGCATATTCCATGACCTCTTCGGGGCTTCTTACATCAGAAAAGAGCCAGGAGGAAAATTCATTTCCTTCGTACTTAAGGACCTCATAAAGCTTTGGGCAGGAGTGGTTTCTCAAAGACTGAGCCTTTTTTCGGGCTTCCTCGATTTCTTTTTCAAGCTCGTTCCTGAGAGCGTAGAGAGAAGGGTCTTTTGTCCGTTTGTGTTTTTCGGAGGCATCTTTGAGTTCTTTTTCCTTCGAAGAAACTTCCCTCTCAAACTCAAGTAAGTCGTAGGTGTTTTCCCCTTTTAGTTTGCACTCTTCATAGTCGAGGTTCTCGGGACACATGGAAGTCTTGCCCTTGAAAACAATTGTTTTTATGCTGTTGTCCCTGTTGATATCCCTGGTCTCATGGATAAACTGGACCATCTGCTGGTGGACATTCGTGACTATGATTACGACCTTGTTGAGCTTCTTACCCACGTGAAGGGCAGGAGCAAGTGAACTTAGAGTCTTGCCTGTCCCGCACGCCCCCTCAAAAAGCACTATTTTCTCATGCAGGAGGGCAGAGTGAATCTTCTCCATGGCTTCTGCCTGATTTGGGTAGCAACTTTGTTTTGTAAAATATCGCATGTATCCGTTCTTTTGCATCATACGCTTAACCCTGATACCTCTCCGGTTTCCTGAACCCCGAACAGTCCATCGGAATTTATCCATTTTGAAAATTTATTAATTTATTTAGTATACTGGAGAACATACAGTTTCTCTTAGGAACATATAGTTTCTCTTAATATATTTCTGAGAACTGTCATAAACCATTTAAGAACCGTAATTAACTATCTTCAACAACAGTAAATAAATATTTTGAAACACGTTTTGATAGTTATTTGTGAGGCCTATTTTCGGAGAACTATTTTTCCGAGAATCATTGAATCATTTATACTGTCCACCGGATAAACCAGATAAAAATGAATTCCTGGTACTATACCAACACAGAGGGAGAGGATTTATTTTTACTTGTTGAGTGAGGTGTTATTGCTTGACCAGTTATCCGAAGACAGACGAAAGATAGATGAAAGACAGAAGAAAGACAGCCAGATAAAGTTTTTTTCCTGCCTGATCTTCAGACTTCATGGTATAAACCATAAAGCCGATAAGACTATATTCAATTAACTGTTCTTGTAAGTTTCATACTTTAATATAAAAAACAATTCGAATTAATATGCGGAAACAGTTCAGAGGAATTAAAGGATGGATGAAAGAAGCCGGATGCTGGCAGACGAAAAAATCGGAAAACTTCTTTTTAAAATGTCAGTACCCGCAACCATAGGAATGCTGATGCAGGCCTTCTACAACCTTGTGGATACGGTATTCGTAGGTAGGGCCTATGGGGCCGAAAGCATCCAGGCAATCGGAGGAATTGCAGTTGCATTCCCAATCCAGATGATCGGAATGGCTGTAAGCCTTGCTATCGGCATCGGGGGTGCGTCCATCATATCTCGCCGCCTTGGGGAGAGAGAGCCGAAAAAAGCCGAAAAAATATTTGCAAACCTGATCTTCCTTTCCCTGTTTTCGAGCTTCCTGATAACAGGAGCAGGGCTTATCTATATCGTACCGCTACTGAAAATTTTCGGGGCGACTGATACTATTCTTCCTTATGCTCTTGAATACCTGGAAGTAATCCTTTACGGCACTGTCCTTTTTTCTCTTGCAATGGTAACAAACTCTGTGATCCGTTCCGAAGGAAACGCAAAAGTCGCCATGAACTCCATGCTCATCTCCGGCGGCCTCAATGTTGTGCTTGATCCAATCTTTATTTTTAGCTTCGGGATGGGAATAAGGGGAGCTGCCATTGCAACCGTACTGGCACAGGCAATAGGAGTGCTTTATGTTATCCGTTACTTCCTGAGCGGAAAAAGTACACTCAGACTCCACCCTGCTGACCTCAAACCGGACAGCAAAATCATAAAAGAAGTCCTTGCCATAGGGGTGTCCCCTTTTGCCAGAAACTTTTCAGGGAGTTTCATGGTAATAATCCTGAACAACCTCCTTGCCTTCTACGGGGGAGACATAGCCATTGCCGTGTTCGGGATAATCAACAGGCTCCTGATGTTTACACTCATGCCCATGTTCGGAATTATCCAGGGACTTCAGCCGATAGTGGGCTTCAATTACGGGGCAAAAAACTTTGAACGCGTCAGGGAAACTGTAAAACTTGCCATCCTCACTACCACAGTTATGTCTGTTGCAGGGTTCCTGATACTTTACCTGTTTCCGGAGCAGCTTTTCGGGATTTTCAGCAGGAACCTGCAGTTGATAGCCGAGGGAAAAAGTGCTGTGAGGATAGTGGTGCTTGCAACCCCGCTTATTGGATTCCAGGTAGTTGGAGCAGCACTCTATCAGGCTCTGGGCAAAGCAAAACCGTCTCTTTTCCTGTCCATGTGCAGGCAGATACTTTTCCTGATTCCCCTGGTGCTTGTACTCCCTAAATACCTGGACCTCTTCGGTGTCTGGGCAGCCTTCCCGCTTGCAGATTTCCTGGCTTTTACGGTAACCCTGATTATGGTTATCCGGGAGTTCAAGCTGCTTGCTAAAGCAGGAGAAAATATGAAAATTGACCCTATGAAAATTGACCCGACTGCAGGGAATTGACCTGCTTGCAGGAATTGACCGCTCCTAAAGAACAGTTACTGCGAAAGTTACTGCGAAAGTTGCTGCGAAACCACATCAGCGATTTTTACGCCCTCTTTTTTATCAAGAATGCACTCCCTGCCGAGGTACCCATTTCCCCATTCACAGAGCGCATCCAGAACCGGAAGCACAGTTTTTCCAAATTCCGTCAGAGAGTATTCAACACGGGGCGGGATTTCAGGATAAACCTCCCTGAGGAGAAGCCCATCTTCTTCGAGTTCCCTAAGCTGTTTTGTGAGCATTTTGGGAGAAATCCCCTGCATGCTTTGCTGGAGCCCTGAAAACCGCCGTTTCTCTGCTCTCAACTGCCAGAGGATAAGGGGTTTCCATTTGCCGCCTATTACGTCCAGAGTTGCTTCAACAGGACAATTATAGTGTTTATTATTTTTTGCCTCAATAACCATAAGCTTTCAGACTATCCTTTTTGTTACTAAGTATCCGGATTGCATGTATGGTATATAAGTATAGTTGCTGTAAATTAAATATCAGCAAATACACGTTACTGATAGAAGAGACTCTATTTTGTTAAAAGAGGCTTAAATTAACAGATAAAAGGTGTAAAAATGAAAGTTATAGGTATTGTTGGAAGTCCCCGAAAGAATGGAAATACAAATGTCCTTGTCCAGCAGGTCCTCAAAGGCGCAGCAGAAGCAGGTGCCGAAACCCGGACCTTCTTCCTCAATGAGATGAACTACAGAGGCTGCCAGGGCTGCAACTATTGCAAGGCCCACGAAGAATGCAAGCTTGAAGACGACCTTGTGGAAGTATTCAATGAGATTGCAGCAGCTGACGGCGTTGTATTTGGCTCCCCGATTTACTTTGCCCAGTTTACAGGCCAGATGCGGCTCTTCCTTGACCGCTGCTATTCCCTTATAAACGCTGATTTCTCCCCCCGCCTCCCTGCCGGGAAAAAGGCTGTGATTATAGGAACTCAGGGAGCGCCTGAACCCGCGGCTTTCAAAAGTGTATATGAAGAGTTCGGAGGGCAAATTTCCGGTGTCATGGGCATGGAAATAAAGGATACCCTTGTGGGGGTGGGATATCACGCTCCCGGAGAAGTAAAGGACAATTTAGAACTTATGGAAAAAGCGAAAAACACAGGCCTTAACCTGTTCAAATAAAGAAAAATAATACAGGAAAGAAAACAAAACAGGGTGAGAGAAACCTGAAGAGACATTTCCTCACCCGGCTCTTTTAGAGCTATTTCAGGAATAAATAAGGAGTCAGAATATGGAAACTCTTGAAGCAATCCACACTCGCCGAAGCATTCGAAAATACACCGACAGGCCAGTTCCGAGAGAGCTTGTTACCGAACTGCTGAGAGCTGCAATGAGTGCTCCGTCTGCAGTTAATGCCCAGCCCTGGATCTTTATTGTTATCGATGACCGGAAAATCCTCGATGAAATTCCCACGTTCAGCCCCTATGCCGGTATGTGCAGGGAAGCTCCTCTCGCAATCCTGATCTGCGGGGATACGACTCTGGAAAAAGCCCCCGGGTACTGGGTACAGGACTGCTCGGCAGCCACTCAGAACCTCCTGCTTGCAGCTCACGATTTCGGGCTTGGGGCAGTCTGGACAGGGATTTATCCGATGAAGGACAGGGTCGATGGTTTTCGTAAAGCTTTTGGGCTGCCTGACCATGTGTTTCCTCTTGGTCTTGTGCCTATCGGCTACCCTGCCCAGAAACCCGCACTTCAGGACCGATACACTGAGGATAAAGTTTACCACAACAGGTACGGCCAGAAAAAAGAATGATTCTGTGATTGATGCTGTTCAATACTGGCAGAATAAAAAATCTGTACAAACTGGTGATTTTATTGACTATAAGAGTTGTTGCAAAAAATCAGATCAAAACTGACAAAATTCAAGAATATATAGATTTGTGTAAAAATCTTGTTGAAGAATCGTTAAAAGAAGAAGGCTGCATAGAATATGGGTTGTATCAGGAATTAGAGAATCCGGGAATCCTGACGATATTAGAAGAATGGAAAGATAAAAGCAGCCTGGATGAACACTTAAACTCCAATCATTTTAGAGAAATATGCCCTTTACTTTTAGAATATCTTGAGAAAGAAACGGAAATTAATGTATACAAAAAAAAGCTGTGATTTATCTTTTTCATTCCCCAAATTCTACTCCCATGCGTTTTTTGAAGAAATGGCATCAAACTCGATATGAGAAATGAAACTTAAGAAGAATGAGTAATGAATAATCGGAGGATACAAACAGTGAAAATCGTCGCATTTAATGGAAGTCCACGGAAGGGCGGCAATACAGCCTCTCTCATAGAACACGTTTTTTCAGAACTTGAAAAAGAAGGCATTGAAACCGAAATGTTGCAGCTTGGAGGAAAAAGCATTCACGGCTGCATAGCCTGTATGAAATGCTTCGAAAATAAGGACAAAAAATGCATCATTGACAAGGACATCGTCAACGACTGCATCGCGAAAATGGCTGAAGCCGACGGTATAATCCTTGCTTCACCTACATATTTTGCAGACCTGACGCCTGAGCTCAAAGCCCTCATAGACAGGGCAGGAATGGTCGCAATAGCAAATGACAACCTTTTCAAGAGGAAAGTGGGAGCAGCCGTCGTTGCAGTAAGAAGGGCCGGCTCAATCCATGCCTTTGACTCCATAAACCATTTTTTCACCATCTCCCAGATGATAATTCCTGGTTCCAGCTACTGGAACATGGGAATCGGGTTTGGAGAAGGAGACGTGGAAAAGGATGAAGAAGGCGTCCAGACAATGGAGACCCTGGGCCAGAACATGGCGTGGTTGCTGAAAAAGATCAATGCGTGAAAGACAAGTGACGGCCCCAGATACACTATTAGCCGAACCAGCCGAACCCGAGGGATCTGAATCATTTTTCTGGCCTCCTGCCTATTTTTGATTTGCGTATTCGAACACTTAATTCGGGTTCCCGCCCCGATCGTGCTTTCACGACCGGCCTTTCCTTAAAAATGCGAGAAAGCGTGATTTCCGGACTTGAATTTCAGGCTTCAAGCATTGGTAGTTATTTTGGAAAAAGCCGGCTTTCTCTGTCGGCTGCAATGTTCTTTTATACCCTCAGGAGAATCTGTATTGGGGGATATGATGAAAATTCATTACATTTACGCACACCAGGAACCGAAGTCATTTAACGCTGCCCTGAAAGACACAGCTCTCTCTTCCCTGAAGGAAAAGGGTCACGAAGTCAAACTCTCAGACCTTTACGCAATGAACTTCAATCCCGTGCTCACTGAGGGGGATTTCACGGACCGGAAAAAGCCGGATATTTTCAAGCCTTTCTTTGAAGCAATCCACGCCTCAAAAACCGGGGCATTTGCTCCCGACATCAAAGCCGAGATGGAAAAAGTAAAATGGGCCGACATCCTGGTCTTCCAGTTTCCGATCTACTTCACGTCCATGCCTGCGATCATGAAAGGCTGGATTGACCGGGTCCTGGCTCCGGGTTTTAGCTTTAACCCGATTACAAAAAACACCTACGAAACCGGGCTCCTGAAAGGAAAATCAGCAATGATTGTCACCACCACCGGGACTCCGCAGGCATTGTATGTAGAAGGGGGGGTACACGGGGACATGAACAGGCACCTGGAATCCGTAACCCACTGCATCTTTGAGTTCATGGGGATGAAAGTGCTGCCTTCTTACATCATCTATGAAGTGAGCAGCTTTTCAAAGGAAAAAGGGGCAGAAGAACTCGAGAAATATAGAAAGAGAATTTTGGAAATTTAAATAGAGAAGAAAACATCTGTATTTATTTTTTTGAGAATCCAGGACTGGAGCGTAGCCTGCACCTTGTGCCACTTTTTAATAATATATAAATACACTATTTTTGGGCTCTGTAGAAATCCTTAATTTTATGCAAATTATTTCTACAACTTTTTTGTTTATGTTATACACTATCAGTTTAATTTTTATTTCTTTGATC
>NZ_JJOV01000063.1:0-62668 GCF_000979385.1 Methanosarcina sp. 2.H.A.1B.4 | reverse complement strand
TGCCGGAGGAGACTGGTACGATAAAAATGGTGTCTTGCAGGGCAGTACTCCATACGCTACGATAACCCTTAAAGCCAGTGAACTTCCGGATAGCACATACCACGAGCTTGATGTAACTGGCCTGGTAAAAGAGTACGCCAGCGGCAAATATGAAAATACGGGATTCCTGATCAAAGCCCGTACGGAAAACAACAATTACATAGCTTTTTACAGCACCGAAGCAGGAAGTGAGAACCGGAAACCCAGGCTCACCGTAACCGAACAGGCAGCTGTAAACCCGGTTATTGATGTGACTGTGACCGGGGCAAAGGACAACCGCCTGCGTGAAGCCTCCTCTAACACAGTCTACAAGAGTTCGTCCTTTATTGACATCGGCGGAATTGGTGGAGTTGGAAGGTACAGGGATGTAATGCGGTTTGACCTGAGTGAATATGAAGCTTCCGGGGAAGTTATTAACGCAGCCCTTTCTCTCTACTGGTATTATCCTTCAAGAACCTCAAGACCTGAGGATACTGTGATCGAGGTCTACAGACCTGCTGCTTCATGGAATCCTGATTATGTGAGCTGGAACAAAAAAGACAACGGTGTTGCATGGAATAATGCCGGAGGAGACTGGTACGATAAAAATGGTGTCTTGCAGGGCAGTACTCCATACGCTACGATAACCCTTAAAGCCAGTGAACTTCCGGATAGCACATACCACGAGATTGATGTAACTGACCTGGTAAATGAATATGCCAGTGGCAAATACGAAAATACGGGATTCCTGATCAAAGCCCGCACGGAAAACAATAATTACGTAGCTTTCTACAGCACCGAAGCAGGAAGTGAGACTCAGCGCCCTAAACTTAACCTGCAATTGAAACCGTAATCAATTAGCAAATTTAGTTTCAGGAAAGGTATTTCTACAGGATGCAGGCGAGCATAAAAACGTTAACTGCTTAACCTTCATCCCTGTATCTTTTTTCGGATAACTTTTATATAAAACGGACCTCCTGAAAAACAGGCCTTCTGAAAAACAGGCCTTCTCATTTTTTCAGAGCATGATATGTTCTGGTTTTAATTTTTAAAATTAATTTAAAACTGAATAAATAATTTATACATCCTGTTTTCATACCTTCTGCATGACCCTTTCTCTATTGAGCCCTCTGGAAATGCCTGCAATAGATGGTATCAGAATTCCCCTGAACTTATATGTCGTGCTTAAGGAACCAGCACTTCTTGCCGGTATGTCTTATCCCGGAATGCGTACCCCCTGGAAAAATATTGGGGGTGCTGGCTTCTCAGGTGTGGTCTGCCTCTGCGATTCAAAGGTTTCCTATAACCCCTATCCTCTTGAAGTACTGTTTTCTGCAGAGTTGGAAGATCTGCACCACGGTTTTCCGCCAATTAACCCTCAAATGCAGGAGGAACTTGTAAGAGACGCAACTGAAGTAATAAGGCGAGAAGTGGATGCAGGGAAGGGAATTGTTGTTCACTGTATGGGCGGGATAGGCAGGACTGGCACTGTTCTTGGATGTGTACTCCGGGACCTTGGTTTTCATGCTGATGATGTAATAAGTTACCTGGACAAAATAAACCGAATCAGGGGTGTAAGGGGGTGGCCGGAGGTAAAATGGCAGGAGGAAATGGTACGAAAGTACTGATTTATTCTGTGAAAATTGACGCTCAGTTGATTAATCCTTTAACCCTTTTACATCCACTTTCTTTGTATAATTCTTGATAATGTATCTATATCTCTTTGGCTCTTCGCTGTTTTGAGTGGGTAACTTAAATTCATCTCCTAAATGCCGGAAGAACATCTACAAAATTCAGAGGCATTTGCCTTTAAAAATCACATTCAAGCTCAATGTTTCTCTTTTTGGCTTGGCGACTTTATAACTACGCAAATATTTCTAACCCATAGGAAACAGCGAAGAGTCTTCTCTTTTATTTCTTTTTTCAGCTTCATTTTTACCCTTGTCCTTACTACTGAAAATCATCTCCTGAGGAAAAAATTTAAGAACTAAGTCTTCGTATAAGAACTGTACAAAGATACTTTAAATGATGGCGATAGCTATGGTAACAAGTCAGGAAAGGCAGAGGTCAAATCTATCTCGAATGAAAGAAATAATGGAAAAAATTGAAAACACAACAAACGACTCTGATCTAATAGCCGAATTAAAGGAACTTTTAAGAAAACAATATCCCCTGTCCCTAAAATGGCATATGATTATATTTAGAAGTGAAGTTGATAGAAGCTTAAGGTATTTAGAAGAAATAAGAAAAGAAGAAGCTAAGGTAACAGGTGGGAAGCACAAGCAAAGAAAGGAGCCAAAAGGAGGATTAAAGCAAGTTTACTATAAACCCCCAGAGATACCGGGCGCATTTAAACTTGATTACTGCATAGCATATGATGCTGAAACAAACCAGTATAAATGGTTAAAGTGCAGCACTCCCCGAAATACAAGAGCAAAAGTTTTTACAATTCCGATATCTATGATTGGAGAGTACAAACTTCAATGGAGTGAAGAGATGAAACAGAAATGGGGAGAAGACAGCATCGGACAAAGAGAATTAGTCGAAAGGGCTATTAATAATTGAAAAACAAACCAGATCTGATATATCAAAGACCCTAACCCCCCACCTTTATGTGTGCAGTGGAAGCACTTCAGATCTACTCAGGAAAAGTGTCCTTTTGAAACAAGTCGAAAGCTTCTTTGAATATATTGGTCAATAGGATTCAGAATTGAAGCAGTTATTAACTCAAAAATTCCACATTCTATAAGACGAGGAGTATATATCTAGAAGAGGATTAAAACTGGAGATTAGGTGCTAAATGTGGAATCGATGTTCTGTAAGGTCTAATCTCCAGCAAAGTCTTAAGGGTCATACATTACCAAGGGTATACCTTATCCGATGTAGATTCAGGCAGTAATTTCCTTACTCATGATATAAGCAACCATTTCGGAGTTTAACTTGCTCTCCCTTGAAACTCTTTTCTCAATCTCTTCAGCGGATTTACCTTCTATTTTCATGTCTTTAATCTTTTCAATTATTGAGGATGAAATGCTGTAGTATTCATTAATATCTTTCCTGTGTCCCCAGACATCCCCTTCAATAAGCTGGACTCTCTGCATCTGAAGGAACATTTCTATGGACTTTGAAACCGTGCGCCTGTATGATTTCGGAAGCTGTATTACCTCAATCTTCGGGCAGGTTTCAACCAATCCAAAGATGTCTTTGTTAGAAGGCCGGAAAGCCAGGTGTACGATACGTTCATTAGGATTGAGTGTAAAGATTTCTTCTCTTGAGCTAACTACTCTGATTCTCATGTTTTTCCCCCACTGTAGGTTGTTTTATGTTTTTTATTGTTTTATGTTTTTACTACAGTAATAACTACATATACTTATTATAAATAGTTATCTCATTGCACTAACATTATTTGGATAGTATATTAGTTGTTTACTTCTCTTAAGCCCCTGGAAAATAACCTAAAAAAGCCTAAAATGGAATAAAATCACTTTATACAGATGGTGGTCTTATCTTTACTTTGATTTTTGTCATTTTTCTTATTATAATTTTTTTTTAGAACTATTTGAATTATTATTATCATTAACACCGAGAATCCTATGCTTTTCAACTTGAAATTTTGAAAATTTTACGACGGACATGAAAGCCACCCATGTGAACAGTATTCGTGTCTCGTATCCCTGGATATGGCATATAAAAAAAGAATTGAAAGGCTGATCAAGATCACAGGAAATACTTAAGGAGAGCCATATTCAAAAATCCCTGCAGTAAACATTACACAAATCCCCGCGGAAAACATTATAAAAATTTTTACAGTAAACATTAAAGAGAGTTCTATACCTGTTTTCTCCTGGTGCGGGTTTAATCTTCAAATTCCAGTTCATACTCTTCCTGCAGTTCTCTATCAAACAGTTCCTCTTCAACCTTTAACGTATTAACTGCAACTCCAGTTTTTCCTTCAGGTATGCCAAGTTTAATAAGAGTAAACTGCTTCATTTTTTCAATTCGGGTATCTTCGAGGTTTAATTCTGCAGACCTGTTAAAAGCTGAAAGTGCTTTATCGTATTCTTCTATGTTGTAATGGAGGACACCCTTGTAATACCAGGTTCTTGAATTATGCCAATTAATTTTGAGTGCATCTTCAATAGCTATAAACGCTTCATCGTGTTTACCCAACCTTGAAAGCATAAACGCCTTTTTTGCAAGAGCTTTCTGGTCATAGGGATCAAGTTCCAGGACGCTGTTAAAGTGCCTCAATGCTTCATCATACATTCCGATTTTAGAGTAAATATAGCCTCTTGTAAAAAGGGAATCTGAGTCGTCAGGGACAATTTCCAAAGCCCGGTCAACAGCTTTTAAGGCTTCTTCTGATCTGTGCATTTTTGTAAGGATTGCTCCTTTCTTTGACCAGAGGACTGAATTGAATGGATTTAGCTGTATTAGCCCGTTATACAGGCTGAGCGCGTCTTCATATTTTCCAGTCATTATAAGGATGAAACCTTTATTTGACAGCGCTTTTTCATTATCTGGCTGGATGTTTATTATCTTATCATAGGCTTTTAAAGCCTCTTCAAACCTATTTAGCTTGGAGAGGGCATATCCTTTTCTCAGGAGTATCTCAGGCTTTTTTGGTGTAAGCTGGTACGCTTTTTCAAGGTACTCAAGCCCTTCTTCATATTTATGGAACTTTAAAAGTGCCTTTCCTTTCAAAAAGAGGAGTTCACTATTCTTAGGGTCCAGATCAAGTGCAAGGCCTAAAAGCTCTAAAGCCTCCTGAAATCTCTGGAGTTTCAGGAGGCTGGAAGCTTTAAGGGAAAGAGCACCCACATGGTCCGGTTCAATTTCAAGTGTTTTATTTGCGAGTCCTAATGCCTCTTTATACCTTCCGAGCTGATAGAGCACAAAACTTTTTTTGCATGTGGCTTTCACGTATTCGGGATTAAAATCACAGAGCTCACTAAAAGAAGATAACTGTCTTTTTGATGGAAGGGAATTTATAAAATTAGGAGTAATACTGATTACTTCATCAAGTGCATAAAGTGCCTCTTCATATCTTTTGTGTCCTATGAGGAACTCAACTTTAGAACGCCAGCTTTCCGTATTACCAGGTTCTGTTTCAATCAATTCATTAAGGGCCCTTTCCTCTTCAAGGATTTCTTTTTGCTTTTTCGTCCAGGTTTCAAGGAGGGGTCTTGAGTCCGGATGTTCTGAATCAATTGAGAGCACATACTTTATCTGCTCTATTGCTTTCCCGAAATCTCCGGAGTCTGCATATCTCTCAGCTAGCTTTTGCATCTCATTCACTACAGGGTATGCAGAGATCTGGACAGCTATATCTCCCTGCGAGCCTTTTGTGGGCTGAAATATTACCTGGATTTGGGCTCCCCAGTATACATTATTTAAATCAACGTCAGATATCGAACTGTCGATTATTGCACTGACATGGAAAAAATAGGTTTTCCCGTCCTGGCCGATTATAAACCCGTAACCCTGCGGTGCAAGATACTTGAAAATCTGGCCCTGCTTTCGGGGAATTTTACTGCAGAATTCTTCCCTTGCTCGCCCTACTTCATCGTCAGGCTCATTTCCATTGAAAGAATCTATTTCATCGGGGGATGGTTTTAGTTTATTGGAAATAATAGGAAAGTTATTGGGGGTAATAGGGGAGTTATTGGGGGTAATAGGGGAGTTATTGGGGGTAATCGAAGTATTAGAGGAGTTAATAGAAGAGTTATTAGTCGAAGTATTGGATGAGTTAATAGAAGAGTTATTGGTCGAAGTATTGGATGAGTTAATAGAAGAGTTATTAGTCGAAGTATTAGAGGAGTTAATAGAAGAGTTATTGGGGTTAATAATAGGTGGGGAATTAATAGGGGGAGAATACTTAATAGAAGAAGAGCTTTCCATGCGGGAGCCTCTATATTCTTTCAAAAGGCCCGTGAGTTTTCCATAGCCTATAAGCCTTTCATATTCCTTGCATGTTTGTCTGGAATAGTTTTTAAAGGCCGATTCGAGCAGGGACGTTACATTTTCCAGGTCAAGAGTTTTGTGTTCCGGGTCCTTTTCTTGCAAGGCCGTTATAAGAGGTTCTGCAGCTTTGTATTTTTTATCCCTCTGAAGGACATAAAGTGCTGATTTTAGCAAAAGAGGGGGAGTATCATTAACGTATTCCTCATTTTCCTTTCTGGCAGCTCCCTCTATTCCGGGGTTTTGTCCCGGTAATGAAAGAAGGGTATCTCCAAATGTTGAATACTCGAATTCTTTTTCAGTCAGGCTGCAGAACATGTACCATGCATCAGGATCTTCCATCGGAGGTATCAGGTTAAAGTATACTGCTAAGCCAATATGGGCTTTTTCATAGTCATTAGTTTTAAGGGCAGCATATGCAGTATTATAGATATATTCAGGCAAGGGTTCCCGGGAGAATGCTTCTTCAAAATAACTCTGGGCTTGCCGGAAAGCCTCAAGGTGCACCAGATAGCAACCTGCGTTGTAGTGAAAAACACCGAGTTTCTGGTATTTTTCCGCAAATTTCAACAATTCCGAGACCAGAGAAGGTAGTGGAGAATAATTTTTGTTTTTTATGCAGTTCTGGTACTGGCTGTTTATTTTATCCCATTTCTTTTTGTCTTCCTGCAGATGGGTTGAATCGAGGCTATTTAATGGAAATGACATATTCGGCTCATGAAGAGTCAGCTTTGCAGAGGCTACTTTTGCTTTAAAGTTTCCGAGAGCCTCTTCGATCTGGTTTTCAACAGGATTGCAGTCCTCGGCTTCGTTTTCTAATACCTCTTCCCCAGTTTCAGGATTTCGAGTTTGCTCCATCGCCTCGTATTCAGGTTCCGGATCCGCAGATTCCGGGTCCATACAGCTTAAAGGGTCTTCTAAACCCTGGTCCGGATTTGAGTCAGAGAGGATTTCCCAGGCTCCTATCATTTTATAATATATGCCGGCAGTCCCTCTTTTAGTTTTGATTATGGTAAAGTCTTCGCCAAAACCTTCTATTTTTCCCTCCAACACTCTCCCATTAATCAAAGTCAGATTGACTTTATCTCCGATTGATGCTTTATCGGAAAATAAGCTCATCATTGTAAACTCCCCGCTTAAGCTATACTTTCTTTCTAATAATTTTAGTTGATTTTTATATGTTATATACTTTGTTAATTTGCTGTCAGGCAGGATTTATTAAAAAAGAAGCCCCTATAAAAGAAAATGATTTTCCCTATCAAGCTCAATTATGGGTCATGCAATTCTCTCTCCCGGGAGAGGGGAGCATAACATTTGCTGAAAACGCACCAAATTTATTGACAGTGATTTTGCATAGATGTGGAATTGAGCTTACTTTTGAAACAGTGATGGGTACATATAAAACCCGGCATTGGATCCACATGTAAAATTGGATCCACATGTAAACAGAGAAAGGTTTAGGGAAGAATAGTTCAAATGAAAAATGGTAGATTGGAAAAACAGTAACGTGAGAATTAAAACGAATCTTAACCGATGACCAATGAATCAAGACTTAACAAAAACCCTTGATTGATACAAATATTGATGACGTTTTCGAAAAAAAATGTTTGAATATCTTCCAAAATGCCCATTGGAAAGCTCCTGCTAATCTCTAATGGGAGCGAGTAGAAAATATTATTGATGCAAAACCTCAGATTAATGTGGTATAAGTTTAATTTAAAATATTTAATTTAAAGGTTAAAAAAAATAAGACATTTCGCTATGAATCAAAAGAACGGGATTACTTAAAAAATGGGTATAGCCCGGCACGGATTCGAACCGAGGTTGCAGGATCCAGAGTCCCGCATGATTGACCACTACACTACCGGGCTTCGATGATTTTTCGCTGTGGGGCGTGATTCTTGCGCCTTGAAGCGTATCTTCTAAAGGAAGATCTCCTATATATAACTTTCGACTGAGCGCCTTTGGATTTGTTAAAAGTTTAAGATATAGAATAGAAAATCAGAATTCTAAAAAGTTTAATTTAAAAAAAGGAATTATTATTCCGGTAAAAAGGGTATTATTCCTTATCGAATCACAGGCTTTCTTCGGACTGGTTGAGGACAGCAGTCCACCACCAGCGGGCCATGTTTATAAGGTCTTTTGAGAACTGGCCGGAAAGCCGGTACTCCTTGTTTTTTATTGAGATAAGCCCGGCTCCCAGGAGTTTATTGCGCATTGCATAAAAAGAGGCACGGCCTATCTGGAGTTCTTCCAGAATGGTCTTCCATTCATCAGTTCGGATGGCATTGCCGGCAGTCTGTCGCTCTTCAACCATTGACAGGAATTTCTGACCCCGTACTGCAGTGGCGTCTTCCTGAAAAATACGCCTCATAAGATTATAGTATGGGTCTCTTGATTGGCCTATACGGGCATTTGCATCCGATCGCACTACGATGGTAGTTGCGGTTCTTGGTGCGTTTTTCACAAGTGACATTTTCTATCAGGCAATTGGGGTTGAAGTGATAAGCTGTTCAGGCTGCGGAATTAGTAGATTTTTTCGTGGAAGAAGCAACTATCTTCATAAGCAGGTCTACGTACTCTTCTCTTAAAAGATAAACCATCGGGGTTTTGTAGGACTCCTTATGTGCTCTCAGAATTCCAAGTTTCGAATGAATGTATCCTACCATGGATGCTACGGTATTTCTTGATACATTATATCTACTTGAAAGCATTTCATGCAGCTCATCAATAGTTGCTTTCTTTACTCTGATGAAGATACACAGAATAGCCCTTCGATATCCACTGGAATCTACTTCAAGAAATTTCTCTAATCTGGCTTTAATTTTAGCTCGGATGGATACCATAAATTACCACCTTACTGATGTAGTAAACTATGTCAGTTATAGCTCTATATATAGGTTTGTAAATTTATTCGTCATGATGGGAATAGATATTAAAGCTACTGCTCTTCAGGCAATTTTACTTTGCTTCAAGGTCAGTTTTGTGTATATATATATCCTTTCTCCAATATATCGCTTTTTAGGATCCATTTCCATTATATATTCTTGGAGTTCTATTTAAGTTGTCCTGCACAGATTCAGGACTTTTATACTTTTGTTTTTAACTACTTATTCTGATAAAACTATTTAATATTTCGATAGCTGAAAAAGCCTTTAAAATTCCTGTTATTAATTTGAATACTCGAATAATATATTTACTCAACAAAATTATTATATTCTTACGAACATATATATTAAGCTTGTGTTTAATTCCCAAAAATACGCCGAGTTATTTGATTGATATAATAAAAATCTGGTTTTTCTGTTCGATAAAAATATTTGCCATATTGTCCCAAAGTCTGATAAAATCTCAAGAAACAGAATGATGGGGCTGTTATAAGGGTTTATTTTTCTTTAATGCGGCATGGAATTTTTTTCTTTATGTAACTTGATTACCTATAAAAAAGAGGTTTAAAAGTATATTGTTGAATAAATGTGCGGCAACTTTAGTTGGAGTTCTAAATGCTGGTAAAAAATAAGAGTATGGGAATAACAAAGGGGACCTTGAACTCACAATTTTTTTATCAAAAGAGGGATTAATTAATAAAGGTTATTACCTTAGACAGAAATCATATGGAAAATTAAGTACCCGGACCTGGATCAGAAAAACTTAACTTTCCGGGACTTCAGGCCTCATTCAGGAGCGGATAATGTGGAATATAGGTATGACCTTAATGAGAAAACTCTTTACATCGAAGAAAACCGAATACCTGCGTATAGCCTGGAAAAAAACGAGATTGGAAATTGCACCAGCTGCGACTCCATGCTCCTGAGCCTTAGCTATCATTCTACAGGGAGGAATATCGCAGTCATAACGAAGTGCATTTCATGCGGGGCTTTCTATGCAAATATATATGATTCCGACTGGAACTGGGTAGACGAAACTCAGGTAATGCTTCTTCCTATCCCCATCCCTCTGAGTAACCCTGTGATTGACAGCTGGAAAGAACTTGAGGCCGTCCCCATAAAAAAACTGGAAGCAGTTTTTTCAAAAGGGGAAATTGAAGCCCTTGTTGCACGGGCAAAAGATGAAAACCCGGTCCGTCAGTACCTCTATAGAGCTCGCAAAAAGTATGAACTTTTTGAAGAAATTTTTGATTTAAAGCTGGAGTTATAATTTCGTTACATGAATTTTTCTATTTTTTAGCAAAAATGGAGGATAAATCGACTCCAACTCTGGTTTAAATACATGTAACAATATAAAGTTACTTATAATAAAATCCACTGGTGGATATAATAATAGGTAACAGCAACTTCATTTCAAAAATATAACTAATTAATGTAAGCTTAAACAATGTACTTGCAAAAATGTCCATAAATAAAATACTAAATAATGAGCTTAAACTCTGGATACAATACTATAATGAAAATGATGTGATATTAAAAATTAGTTCGTGATAAAATTAATATGTCAATATGTGACTAACAAGAATTTACTTCTTATGTAACCATTTAATGACTTGTCCAGGTCCACAAGTCCAATACAACAAATTGTGAAAAAATGCCAGATTTAGTTAATTTTTTTATCCTAAAGCAAGACAGGGCAATATATGATGACATTTTATCATTTGTTTGCTTATGTGTATCAACCTCTTTTCAACGTATTTAGTGTAGAGTATTTGGCCTAAATACGTTTATATAAATATATGTCAATAAAATATTAATATGTTAGTAAATATATAAATATTGCCAGTAAATATCAACTAAATATCTAAAAATAGGTTGATCCGTCTAAAAAATTGTTAAACGAGACATTAATTTATCAACTATTTTTTTAACTGAAAATTTATCTTTACTATTTAAAACATTTTCCTCCAGTACTATGTGTTTCAGTCCATTTTCAAAGTAATTAGTATATAGAGAATTTGGTTCAAATATCACTATATACACATAGGTAGATAAAAGATTAATTTATTAGTAAATATGTAATTGCCAGGCAATAACTGGATGACGTATCTAAACTAACTTTCAGGGAAAGTGAAGTAATTGGGTAAAAAATGACTTTACTCAGAACCGGGTTGTGGTTTATCCCCCAAATATGAATTTTAGAACTCATTCAGTCGACAAAAGAACTGGATTCTTCCCCAAATATCTAAATGCCGCCTTTACTGAACAAAACCTATATTTTTTAATATATCCGTATTGCAATAATTACCTGTCTGCATATTGGTCTATTTTATTTTCAGGCCCTCATTTTTGAGCCAGTCCCCATGCCCAATGAAAATGTCTCAAATAATTCATTCCTATAATATATAGGAACAAATTTTGCATTGAGCGTCATTTCCAGGTCAACCCCCAATTTAGTAAAGTCATTCATTCTATAAACTATAGGAATAGAGTACTTTCTACCGACCACCGCAATATTAGATACGAAACAATATTACTGGAAAATAATTCTGAAAATAAAGACAATTGTACCTATATACTATATGTATAGGATACTCTGTTGCAGGGGTTCTTTAGAAAAACACGCTTTCAAAAAAAAAGACACACCGCTCCAACCAATGCGCTTATTTTAAGATATTTTTTGGACAAACGGGGATCCATCACGTATGTGTTTTTGAGAGTATTTGGGCTGTGTAGTCTACCCTATTTGCTTAAAAAAGTATATTATAAATACAATCTGATTTTAAACACACGGTGTAAAAAAATCCCTTATTTGCCAGAAAAAATTTAAAAGTTGTGGGTGTGGTAATCTAAATCGCGACTTCACAAATAAATATCCTTTTCAGAATATGTGTATATTTTTTTGAGTAACTGTTACACATATGCATTACGTTGCATATAACTCATACCTTCTTAACTAAAGGTTATGCATGGTGCGTAACTTTAACTTATATTGCTTACTCAATAGATAATCATATATGCCTAATCACAGTGTTGGTTTTCTTAGTTAGTTCTTCTGTTGGTTACTGCCTCAAAGATACTCTTGTAAATATGTCTATTAAAAGATCTGGGACGTTTAATTATTGCCGACAATTATTTATATATTTTATGCTGTGCACATAATTTGGCGTCACATTATTTAATAGAAGGTACAATCGTTTGTTCAACATATATGTCTAATAGTGGTAATTATAATAAAAGCGCCCTCATGTAGCCACATATTAAAATATATATTCAATATCATAAAGTATTATTAGAATCAAATCCTGAATTAACCATATAAATCAGTTATACAAAACACATTTTTTATTATGCACATAATTCGATCCAATCGATTGTCACTGAATATAGATTTATTAAGACAAAAATGTATAATATATAATCTATTTTTTGATATGTATTCTACTGGCGAGTGGTATAAAAAACATACTAATAATACGAGGGACAACCAATCCATATAATATTATATGCTATATGTTGCAAATTTAACTTGGAGTGCATCAAAATAGCAACTTATGCCCGAATACACATCGCGATGTATATAATTGTCAGGTGGTTACAGGATATACCTTAAGTTTTCTTGTTAATGTATCAGACTATATTTATAAAATAGTTTTTAATCTCGTTGGTATAGACTATTGGATAGGTATTGTGCGTAAAAAACATATCGGTAAGTAAAAAATAGAGTTTTACTATATATGAACTCTCCTGGGCAATTAGGTGCGGACTTCCAAAAAATTAGAACGCCGAGAAGCGACATAAAAATTATTTATATAGTAGATGATTCTAGATAAGACCTCCCTCTTTACTTACATTACTTCTTACCTGCCTTTAGTCTCTATTTACATTATCTGCCTCAAAAATTTAAATAACTAGTTGGACATATCTATATCGTTATTATATACGAAATAAAGACAAAACTTATACCTGCATAGTTAATATTATTCTAAACACTTAGAAATCTGGTTTTAAAGAATAACACAGGACTCCCGTATGCTTGAAAACGTTGACTTATCCCAGGCAATAACAAACGAAGAATATAAGACGAGTATGAAAACACTTGAGGTTAAACTCGGTGAGCTTCAACGAAGAGCATGGGAGCTGAAAATACCCATTATACTTGTTTTTGAGGGCTGGCATGCATCAGGAATGGGGGAGGACATCAACCGGTTTATCCTGCCTCTGGACCCGCGAGGATTTGATTTCCATACCATGGCCAGGCCCTGTTACGAGAACCGCCTCAAGCCTTTCCTTCTGCGGTTCTGGGCGCGAATTCCTGTAAAAGGAAGACTTGGAATCTTTGACCGGAGCTGGTACAGCAGAGCAGTAATCGAGCTTTTCGGAAAAGAAAAAGACGAAATAGCCCTGGAAAAGATCCTGGAAGAAATAACCTATTTTGAGCGCCAGCTTGTGGATGATGGGTACCTGATACTCAAGTTTTTCCTCCACATCAGTGAGAAAGAACAGAAAGAGCGTTTCAAGGAAATCAAAAAAAAAGATATTCCCCTTATTCTTGATGAATATGAAGGAAAAAACGGAAAAGAACTGGATTTTATCGAACAGTATGATGAACACCTGCCTGTTGTAGAAAAAATCCTTGAGAAAACAGATGTCCCTAATGCACCATGGACAATAGTCGAGGCGAATGACAGGAACTTTGCAGTCCTGAAAATCATGGTAACAGTAACTCACGCAATCGAGAAATCTATTGAAAAGATCACAAAGATTCCCGGGCAGCAGACAATCAAATATCTTGACATAGTAACTACAAATCTCCCTGTACTTAACGGTTCAGCCCTGGAAAAGGCCGACCTCTCAAAAACCCTTTCTGTGGAAGAATACAGGGAGTCTAAAAAGCTTTACCAGCACAGACTCGAAACCCTCCAGTATGAGCTTTTTAGAAAAAAACGTTCAGTTGTTATAATCTTTGAAGGCTGGGATGCTGCAGGGAAAGGAGGGGACATTCGCCGCCTTGTTGAAGAACTCAACCCCCGGCTTTACAGGGTTGTGCCCGTGGGTTCACCGAATGATACTGAAAAAGCCCACCATTACCTCTGGCGTTTCTGTGACGCAATCCCAATGGCAGGACATATAACTATTTTTGACCGAAGCTGGTACGGGCGTGTCCTCGTAGAAAGAGTGGAAGAGTTCTGTACGGAAGAAGAATGGAGAAGAGCCTACAGGGAAATCAATGAGTTTGAAAAAATCCTTGCCGATGCAGGAGCAATTATCTTCAAATTCTGGCTTCAGATAGATAAAGAAACCCAGCTCGAGCGTTTTGAAAGCAGGCTAAATGACCCGGAAAAACGCTGGAAAATTACAGAAGACGACTGGAGAAACCGGAACAGATGGGACGATTATAAAGTTGCAGCCGAGGAGATGTTCCAGAAAACGAGTACCACAGGTGCCCCATGGATAATTATCGAATCCAGGGACAAGCGTTATTCAAGGGCAAAAGTCCTGAAAACCGTAGCTGAAACCCTTGAAGAAGAATTGAAGAAGGCTTAATAAATCAAAAATTGAAAAGGAGTAAAAACTCAAATGGAGTTAAAAGATTCGAGACAAATTCAAAAATGGAAAAGAGTTATCAAAAAAGAGATGAAGAATTGAATATATAACCCAAAAAATCAGAGAGTTATTTAAAATTCAGAAGACTTTCAGTACATTCAACAGACTCAGGAAGTTTTCTGGAGCATTTTTCACACTTTTCGGAACCTTTCTCAAGCTCATCGGAACCTTTTTCAGCGTTATAAGAGCCTTTTTCAAGCTCATTTAGTTCCATCCTGTGCCTGCGCAGAGCCACATCAATACTTTTTTTCAGGTCCTTTTCATCAAAGGGTTTTACAATATACCCCAGGGGTCCCGTCTTCCAGGCACACTCCACTATTTTGCTGTCAGAACAGGCAGTCAGGTAAACCACAGGCACATCAAAGCGTGCTTTGATCTCTTTTGCAGCTTCTATCCCGTTCATGTCCCCTTTTAGCATTATGTCCATCAACACAAGATCAGGAAAAGTGCTTTCGGCTTTATTTATAGCATCCTCTCCGGATGAAGCAACGCCTGCCAGTGTATACCCCAAGCTCTTTAACATCCGTTTTATTCCCATTGCGACAATATGTTCATCTTCGACAATCAGAATTTTTCCTTCTGACATTCGTTACACCTTCGTTTTGTACTTCAGCTCCGGAATTATTTTTAACTCCCCTATTATCCTGTTGAAGTTGTTGATTTCATAATTAATATCATTTTAATCTTTATGTCAACTGAATTCAAATCTTACCTTCTCCTTCAGAAAAGGCATGCTTAAGGGCTTTTGACGCAGGCTCATTGATGATAGTCAATATCAATCCCCGGGCAATCTCCTGGATTGCCATTATTCCATCTATCCAGAGGACTTTATTCCCGTAAAAACCACGTGGTCAAACAAAGACTCAACCCGATAGTTTCCCTTATGCGAAGTCTCTATATAAATAAAGCTATATAGCCTCCACTATACGGTACTGACCGAAGAGATGAGATAATTTAAAGGCTTTATCCTGTGCCGAAAAGAAAGGTTATGGCAAGGGACACGAGATTTTTTAATGCCATTATAAATTTTAACCTTAAAATTTTTCCCCTATGAAAATCTTCATTTTATCTTTGTCTCCTTCATTTATCTTCATCTATCCGTTTCTACAGTGATCATTTAGCAGGATAATGGAAACAACCAGAAAAGGAAACAACCAGAATTAGAAGGGGGTTTGTGGAGTAAAAAGCTCTCGCGAACAGATGAATAAAAGGTTTACAGGTCTGAAAAGTTGAATCAGAGTTGAAGAGCTGAACTCAAGAATAATTGTGCTGAAAAGTTTATAAAAGATTACCTTTCTCTACCTGCCTATCTTTCCCCTTCAATTCTCCTCAAGGTCTTCTTTTTCATTCCTGTGCCTGTGCAGGGCTATTTCTATATTGCTGTGCAGGTCTTTTTCGTCAAAAGGTTTTACGATATAGCCGGAGGGTCCGGTCTTTTTAACCCGCTCGAGAATAGTGCTGTCGGAATAAGCAGTAAGGAAAACCACAGGCACATCAAAGCGTTCTTTGATCTCCTTTGCAGCTTCCACGCCGTCAAGTTCTCCTTTCAGCATTATGTCCATCAACACCAGGTCAGGAAAAGTGCTCTCAGCTTTGCTTATGGCATCCTCTCCGGATGAAGCGACACCTGTAACCGTATATCCCAGGCCCTTCAACATGCGCTTAATTCCCATCGCAACGATATGTTCATCTTCTACTATCAGAATTCGTCCTTCTGCCATTCTTTACACCCCTGGTTTGTACTTCAGATCCTGAAAGGTAATTATAAATCCGGTTCCTCTGCTGGTGTCAAGTTCTATGCTCCCGTTAATCTGGTCTACAAGTGCAGTCACCAGCTGGAGCCCGAGGGAATCCGTATTTCTGAAATCGAGGCCTTCAGGGAACCCTTTGCCATCATCTCTGACAATCAGGGTCAGCCTATCCTCTACTTTATTTATCCCCTGTGTGCTGCTAATGCCAGTACAATCGGGTTTCTCGCACTTAGCCACTTGATCTTCTGCATTTTTATAATTTTCTCTATAAGAAGGTGAATCTCTTCTGTTCCTGTGCAACTGGATGTAGATTTCTCCGTCCTCTCCTTCCGAAAAGGCATGTTTAAGGGCGTTTGAAACAAGTTCGTTGATAATAATGCCCAGGGGAACTGCAGTATCCATTCCGAGGAAAACGTTATCAACATCAAGTCTTAGACTGAGTTTTCCGCTCCCCACTGAATAGGATTGGAAGAGATAATTGGAAAGATTCTGAATGTAATCTGCAAAGTCCACACTTACCATATCTTCAGACTGGTAGAGTTTTTCATGAACAAGTGCCATTGACTTCACCCTGTGCTGACTCTCTTTGAAGGCATCCATTACCTTCCTATCTGAGAAGTTTCCGGATTCCAGGTAGAGCAGGGTTGAGATTACCTGAAGGTTATTTTTTATCCTGTGATGAATTTCTTTTTTATGGATTTCTTCGATCTGTAACAGGACCTCTTCAGCTTTTTTATGTTCGGTTATGTCAAGGATGATACCCTGAAGGTGGATCTCATCTTTCTCGTCCCTCTGAATAAAAGTCCTCTCATCCACCCAGCGGACTTCCCCGGACCTGGTAAAGATCCGGTACTCCGAGGTATAGACATCACAGCCGGACTCCACATTCCGGGCAAGCTCTTCGTGCATATTTTCGAGGTCTTCCGGGTGGACGATATCTTCGTAGAATACCTTCTTTGAGGTAAAATCCGTTACTTCATACCCTAACCGCGTAATGTTTTCCGAGACAAATTTTGCAGGCCAGCCGGATTCATATTTCCATAAAAAGACTATTACCGGACTATTGTTGATGACTCGTTCCATTTCCTCTTTAAGCTTATTGGAACGTTCCAGCTCCATTGCGTAATCCAGCAGGGCTTTTTCTGCGGCGCTGCGCTGCGCTGTAACAAGATCAAGAGCCCTGCGGGTCTCTTCAATCCCGTTCGTAAGGAGCTTAAAGTCTCCGTGTCCATGCACAAGGATCTCTCGCTTGAAATCATTGTGCTGAAAAGCAGTCAAAACAGCATTTGAATCATCAATGATCCTGTTGAGGGTTTCGGAAAACTTATCAAGGGTATCCCCAAGATCCCTGAACTCTCCCTGTACATCTACATTGACCCGTTCCTTCAACTCCCCTTTTGCAAGGGCGTTGGTTACCCTTATGGTTTCCCGGACAGGCACAATCACGGCCCTAAGAATTTCGTTCAGACCGCTTGGAATTTCCCGGAAATCAATTTCCACATCGGTATTTGCCCTTACATCGAGCTTCCCTTTAACCGCTTCCTGCGCAATGTTCCTGAAATCATCAACAATTTCATCGATAGGTTTTGTGATGGACCGTGCAATCATATAAGCCAGAGCCGCCATAAAAATTATCGAGATTGCAGAGATGATAAGAAGCCAATCCCTCAGATCAGCAACCCCGGCAAGCATTTCTTCTTTAGGGACTACCAGCACAAATGCAGATTCTCCTGTTTCAACAGGTTCGTAAAACATAATAACGGTCTTGCCTGTGGTCGGGTCCTTAACTTCAATGTGCCCTCCTATCCCCTGCCGAATATCATCTGAGGCATTTTTAATCTCTTTTGAATCAAAATCAGAAAAGCTCTTTTTGCCGATCCAGTCTTTCCGCGTGGGATGAGAAAGGAAAACACCGGTGTTGCTTACCATGAAAGCATATCCCGTATCAAAAGTCCGGATATTGCTTGCGACCTCGTCCACATATTCAAGCGGGACATCCACGCCAGCAATCCCTGCAAACTCTCCGTCTTTAAAAATAGGAGAGTCGTAACTCATCATGAATATTCCTTCGTAAAAGTAGGGTTCGGTCAGAATATCCTTACCAGTAGCTTTTGGCAGCTGGTAGTAGTCAGAAGAATCATAATGAACAAGGGACTCAACCACCAGAGGGCCTTCAATCTTGTTGCAATACGGGACAAACCTGCCGGTTGCATCGTGCCCGGAGGTATTAACATAGTCTCTATCCCTGCCGTCAAAGGCATTCGGCTCATAACCCAGATAGACGCCGATTAAACTGGGGTTCCCTTCAAGGACATTTTCAAGGATGTCTATTGCCTCTTCCCTGTCAGAGGCTTCGTACTCAGCCATTGTAAGCGCAAGGGTTCGTGCAACAGCTTGATTGGCTTTCATATGGGCATCGAACTGGTTTGCATAGTTGTCTGCCATTTCAATGGATTTCTCATAAGCAAGCTTTTCTTCCTGAGAGGTTACTGTCCCGATGATGACTGCCATGGATACGGCAAGAACGAGAAAAACTCCGACAACAATAAGAATAACCAGCTTTGGCTTTAAGGGGACGTCTTTGAACCTCATAGTACCAGATTTCCGTGAATTCGAGCTTTTGGGGAAAGACTCAGCATGGACCGTCAACTACCGTTTTTAAAAAACCGAGGGCATTAAAAGTCTGTTACTTCCCGGGCGGATTTTCTGTAATGCATGAAAAGCTCTCTGCCCCAGCGAAGTGCACTTGCATCGAAGCTCATCACCTTTCGGTGGTCATATTTTCCCTGCCTGTTGAAAAGGCAGAGATACATGAAACGATCCGTGACGGCAATGGTGGGAATATTGAGACTTTCTTCACAGACCAATACAATTGTATTTTTGGAATCAAGAAAGGACCTGAGCTCATCGGGAGAGTCATTTTTGAGTCTCTCAAACACGGATTCCGTTAGCACGAGTTCCACTTTAACTTCACTCATTGCAAGCTTCGAATATAGAGAAGGATACAGAGGGTGATAATAGGAAAGAGAACTCAGGATGCACCCGGATTTCGAAAGATTTTCCGTAAATTCCCTGGGGAGGTCAAAGAGATGGTTCAGGTCAGGCTCAATCACCATACATTCTCCAAGCTCACCGAGGCGCATGAAAAGGTCATGGGGTATGACGCTAGTATCCCGGCTTGCCCAGTATTCCTTATTTTCTTCGAGGACCTCAAGTGTATTCAGGAGAGGGAGCATATTCCCTACCACAAGTTTTCCTATCTCCGAAAGCTCGTAGGTTCCCCCTTTCTGGAGAATCAACTCCTGCTTTTTCAGGATCTTGATTTGAGGCATCATAGCTTTAGAATTCACATTAAGAGAAGTCTTTATTTGCTCGATGTCCCGGGGTCCCTCCATAAGTAAAAGGAGGAGGTTTTTTCTTTTTTCAGAAAGCCAGATAGTATCGCATAAAGAGGAGCTCATTGCTACCCCCTAATATAAATAAACTTTTATTAATATGTTATGTTTTGGTTATCTCTAATTAATCGGGAGATATTATCCCAGAATATCCGAAGATGACATCTTCATGGCCTTTTCCCCCTCACCATATACGGCTGCGGTTGGCATTCCAGCAAGGTAAAAAACGATAGAAAAACATAAATCAGTTATGGACCCTGGACAAAAGCCAGATATAATAACTCACTGCAGTGTTTTATCTCTAAAGTTTAGATTTTGGGTTAATTTTCCATATCTGACCTGAAAATATACTTTTTTAAGTAAGGAGAATTTCAAGCCGCTCAAAAAATTTAACAGCATCAAAAAATCCTATGCCAAAGGAATATCCTTTTCACTCTCTCTTTTACCTGAAAGTTTTGAAAGAACCCCATAGATTGGGCTATATATTATCGGAGTTATAGAATAAATCACACACTGGGAAACTGATCAAACCTTCTGGAATAGACAACTTGTCTTGAGTAAATTCCCGGTATAATAAAAGAGAAGGTTTGAAAACCATATTAAAAATGGTACAAAAATGGATTAAGTATAGCATAGGAAAATTGTTGCATCCTCGAAATGAAATTAAAATGAATCTCAGGAAAGAACGAAAGGTTTCCGGGCTGCATGTGGGAATGTAATCCGGCACTTACGGGACAAACTGAGAACAAAGAGAAAGAGAACAGCTAGATTGCCTGAGGTGTGCAGGCAGCGTTCTTAGCTTCTCTTGAACCCTAGCAAATGCATTACAACATTTACCTGAGGACTGTGGTCATGGGATTTAAGGCCATATTCCTCGGGTACCTCCAAATAATACCTGCTCTTTTTAAGTTATTTACTTGCTCTTTTTAAGTGATTTACCTCTTTATTTCAAATGATTTACTTGATTTATTTCAAGTGATTGAAACTTTTAACGGCATTAAAAAATCACATGAAATGGGTAATGTCCTGAGATCCTTTCCCGAACCCACGTCATTTGAAGGAACTTCACAGGTTGGGCTATATATCATCAATTATATAATAAGAATCTGTCAGGAAAAGCAAAAAGAGGTTCATCCTGGCATGATTTGAGACTCAAAATAAGGGATAATTTTGAGAAACAAATATAAGATGTAAAACCAGATACATCAAAAAGAAACTCAATGGGATATGAGTTTGGGAACTCATCGAAGAAAAGGAAATTTGTCAGGATATGAGAGAAAAACAAGAAAATGCCAGTTAAAATAACTTCTCATAAAGGAACCCCAACCTGAGAGAAAATCGAATTAACAAATATGAGAAAGGAAAACCAATTAGTAAACAGCTAATGATCGAAAAGACCTCAAGATCTCAAGTAAGGATTTTGTGATGTTATGGACATGATCCTGAATGGCAAATTGAGATAATGGCAAATTGAAGGTCATTCGGAAACAAGAGGAATCAGGCAAATTTATGACCTGATACATAGGCTGTTGAACATCTCCTTTACTCCACCCCTGAAACAAAGTGAAAATAGTGAAATGAACTGGCACATAAATCACTGTAATTATCTCATTCCCTGCAGATTTTACCTTTTACTTCCTTTTAATTTTACTTCCTTTTAATTTTACTTCCTTTTAATTTTACTTCCTTTTAATTTTACTTCCATCATCATGATATACTTCAACAATCCTGCTTATTTTGAGAGCAGTTTCTGCCAGATTAGTCACTGCAACTCGATCAATAGCAGCAGTCATAATTTTTGCTTGTATTTCAATTCCCGAAATCTGATCCTGAATTCGGTTCCCCTACTTGTGTTAAGTTCAATGCTTCCCTCAATCTGGTCCACAAGTGTGACCACAAGCTGCATGCCCAGGGAGTCAGTTTCTCTGAAATCTATTTCTTCAGGGAAGCCTTTGCCGTTATCCCTGACAATGAGTGAAAAATACTCCCCGGAGATTCCTGTTTTGCGTTCTTTTCCGGTGCCTGCATGTTCAGCCTTTATGCCGACCTTTCCTTTATCCTCTTTTTTGAGACAGACGCAGATCTTCCCGCTTTCTCCTTCCGAAAAGGCATGTTTAAGGGCGTTTGAAACAAGTTCGTTGATAATAATGCCCAGGGGAACTGCAGTATCCATTCCGAGGAAAACATTATCAACATCGAGTCTCAGGCTGATATTTTTGTCACCCACGGAATATGCTCCGAAAAGGTAGTTTGCAAGGTTCTGGATGTAGTCTGCAAAGTCTACACTTACCATATCTTCGGACTGATATAGTTTTTCATGGACAAGAGCCATCGACTTAATCCTGTGCTGGCTGTTCCTGAAAGCCTCGATTACCTTTTCATCATTGAAATTTCCGGATTCCAGGTAGAGCAGGGTTGAGATTACCTGAAGGTTGTTCTTGATCCTGTGGTGAATCTCTTTTTTGCGGATTTCTTCCATCTGCAAAAGGGCATCTTCAGCTTTTTTATGTTCGGTTATATCAAGGATGATGCCCTGAAGGTGGATCTCATCTTTCTCGTCCCTCTGAATAAAAGTCCTCTCATCCACCCAGCGGATTTCCCCGGATCTGGTAAAGATCCGGTACTCCGAGGTATAGACATCACAGCCGGACTCCACGTTCCGGGCAAGCTCTTTGTGCATCTTTTCAAGGTCTTCCGGATAGACAATGTCCGCATAAAGAATCCTGTTAGAGGTAAAATCCTCTACATCATATCCAAGCAAGGTAATGTTTTCCGAGACAAACTCTATTGGCCAGCCTTCTTCGTACTTCCACAAAAAGACAATCACAGGGCTGGTGTTGATTATTCGTTCCATTTCTTCTTTTAACCTGTTTGAGTGCTCAAGCTTTCTTGCATACTCAATTAAGGCTTTTTCTGCTTCCCTGCGCTGGGTTGTAACCCTGTCAAGGACCAGGCGGGTCTCTTCAATCCCATCGGTCAGGAGTTTGAAGTCTCCCTGCCCATGTATCCGGATAGAGCGCTTGAAGTCATTGTGTTGAAAAGCTGTAAGCACGGCGGTCGAGTCGTCAATAATCATATTAAGGGTTTCGGAAAACTTATCCAGCGTGTCCTCAAGTTCCCGGAACTCCCCCTGCACGTCCACATTGACCCTTTCCTTCAACTCCCCCTGTGCAAGGGCATTGGTTACCCGCATGGTTTCCCGGATAGGGATAACCACAGAATTGATGATTTCATTCAAGCCACGGGGAATTTCCCGAAAATCAATTTCCACATGGGTATTTGCCCTTACATCGAGCTTCCCTTTAACAGCGTCTTCAGCAATATTCTTGAAGTCATCAACAATTCTGTTAATTGGCTTTGTTACGGATCTCGCAATCATATAAGCCAGAGCAGCCATGAACAGAATTGAGATTGCAGAGATGATAAGAAGCCGGTCTCTTAGATCGGTAACTCCGGCAAGCATTTCTTCTTTCGGGACGACCAGTACGAAAGCAAAGTCTCCGGTCTCAACAGGTTCGTAAAACATAATAACGGTTTTTCCGGTTGTAGGATCCATTGTTTCAATATGTCCACTGACCCCGTTTTTAATATTAAAGGAGGCTGTTTTGAGTTCTTCCCCTCCTAAATCATAAAGATTCTTTTTTCCGATCCAGTCCTTATGGGTCGGGTGGGACAGAAGAATTCCCTCGTTGCTGACCATAAAAGCGTATCCGGTATCAAAAGTCCGGACCTCACTTACCACTTCATCCACATATTCAAGGGAAACGTCCACTCCCCCTACCCCGATAAATTCCCCATCCTTAATGATAGGAGAAACGTAACTCACCATGAAGACCCCTTCATAAAAATAGGGCTCAGTGAGCATATCTTTTTTCGTATCTTTTGGAAGCTGGTAATAATCCGAATCATCATAATGAAGCAGAGGTGCAACTGCAACAGTCCCGTTCATTTTATTCCAGTAAGGGACAAACCTGCCAGTTTCATCATGGGCAGGAGCATTTACATACTCAGCGTCTTTCCCGTCAAAGGCATCAGGCTCAAAAGCTACATAGGTCCCAAGGAGAAGAGGATTGTCCAGGAGCAGGTTTTCCAGAATAAGAAGAGCTTCGTCCCGGTCTGCAGTTTCGTAACTTGTCATGACAGTGGAAATCGTCCTTGCAATGGCAAGGTTGGCTTTCATGTCTGCATCAAACTGGTTTGCATAATTGGAAGCCATTTCAACTGACTGCTGGTAGGCCAGCTTTTCTTCCTGCGTTGTAACCGTGGAAATAATCACAGCTGTGGAAGCCGTAAGGATTAGAAAAACCCCGAGCACGGTATAGAGTATCATCTTTGTTTTCAACGGGGTATCACTGAGCATTATTAACCCTCACTATGGTCCCTTTCTTTTTTAGCTGTCGAACAGGTGAAAGAAAGCAACTTTCCACGCCTTCTGATCTGGAGAAAACCAGTCCTTTAACCCTATATATTCTGCAAAAGAATTCGTTCAAAGAGCGTTATTTACATGCTTTTGAAAATGTTCTTCCCTGGACGTCCCCTATAGTCAGAAGAATTTATGGACCTGAGGATAAATCAGGTACAATAGGGTTTTTAACGATTAATTTTATGGGCACTTTAAACATTTAAATACTCCTATAAAGACCCAGTTCCAGAATCCAGTGATGAACGTAAAATTAAAAATCACTGGATTTTGTAATTGGTTACAATCTTCGTGATAACACTTCTGGGTTGAAGTCTTTAGATGTTGAATATTAATTTTGATTGAAAAAAAGAAGGAATGCAGGATATGTTTCTGCATCCCCATTTAAAACTTATGTCGTGGCTTCACCCGAGACAGGGGTTTCTTTTTCCACCCTTACCGGGTTCTCGTTCTGGGAATAGAACCAGAGTGGGATATAGAGGGTAAGAACCACGAAACCGACTATGGTGGAAGTCCAGCCCACCTCAAGGCTATTGAGATAAATCACCCCTATCAGACAGAGAGGCAGGTTAAAGAGCCCGAAAATCATAGCAACGTACTTCCAGCCCCCTGGAGCTTTGAAAGGTCTCTCAAGCTTTGAGAACCGGGGGTCGAGTTTTGCTTTCACGTACGCAAAGAGACTGATTCCGTTAGCACAGACGTATCCGATTGCAGATGCCGCCAGGATGGCTGCGGGAGTTCCAAGGCAAATGAACCCCATGTTGAAGAGAGCTATGACGATCATCGCATTAACAGGGGTTCCATGAACATTCATCTTTCCGAAAAACTTTGGAAGATTTCCTTCATCAGCCATGGAATACATCGCCCTTGAAGCTCCAAGGAAGGCGGTCTGGATGATCATTACCATTGCCGCTATCAGCATGAGAATGGTAAGAGACCCACCTACGGGTCCAAGAGTCATCTGAGCCATCGGGAGCATTGGCGAGAAAGGTTCTTCCAGGATTCCTTCTATTCCAAGGGTTCCTGTACAGGCTGCCTGAACAAGGATAAAGGTCACCAGGCAGATTGCGCCGCAGATAAAGAGGGCTTTAGGAACGTCGGATTTCGGGTTTTTGTATTCGGGCCCGTAGATTGCTGCAGTTTCCCAGGCACATGCACTCCATTGAGCCATTGCAAAAAGCCCTAGCAGGATCAGGATGTGCTGTATATCCCAGCTCCAATCTGTGGGAAGCCAGGCACCGGTGATGTTGCTCATTTCAAACTGCCCGGTTACGAAAGGTGCAAGGGAAATGATGATAAGCGGGGCAAGAGAAAGCACGGCAAGGATGTACCCGAGGGTTGCTCCGCCGGCAAGCCCGCGATAATTGACTAACATAAGGAATACATACACAACTGCCCCGGAGGCAAGATAGAGAGCAAGGTCAGGAACGCCGGCAAAGGCAGGGACCAGGCCTTTAAGGTAGCTTCCAATAAGGATTGCAAAGATAGCAAGCACGGGGTTCCAGGCAAACCAGTAGCTCCAGGCACTGAACCCTCCCAGAAGTTTTCCCTGGTCGTACTTCTTGTTTCCCTTATTCGTACCAAACACACTCTGGGCGTATCCCGGAAGCCCTGAAGCTTTAGGGAACATTGTTGCAAGTTCTCCGTAGGCAAAGTTCTGCATAAACCCCTGGAAAACGGAAAGGACCCAGATGACGATTGCAAAAGCCCAGACATAGCTTGCAAAGTAGCCGATAGATGGAAGGATCAGCACAGGAACACCAAGGGCGATTGCAAGCCCTTGCTTCCAGTCAATTGTCCGCTGAAGCCCACCTGATTCACTTTTTTCGTCACTCATTTTTCAACACACACTCCATTAATTATTTATTGGCATAACCTGAAGATTCGCACAGCTCTTGCAGCATAAATAAGCCTGCAGAACCTGCAAGCAGAAGAAGCGGGAAGATATTCAGGAACCAGGCCGGGTGGGTGCACCTGCGTTTTTCCGCCTGTGGCAGCAACCCGTAAAAAGTTTCGCCATGTTTCCTGAATTATTCCAGAGGAATATGGTCCCTGAAACCTGCTATAAACCCGCTATAAACCCACTATTTATGTTTATGGCAATTTTTTGTGCAAATTCGGTTACTATTCGGTATGTTTATCTGATCTGTCTTCTGAAGAGTTCACAGGAGTTTATCTTGACGTCAAGCAGCTTCTCGATATTCATTTTTGCAGCAATTCCCTTTGCAGCTCCTGGCACGGAGGTGATCACACCAATATCGAGTTCTTCACGCAGTTCTCTCATTACATGTTCGTCCGAGAGGTCCATTGTGTCAACGTTAAGCTTCTTTGCCACGTACTCTTTTGCCTCTCCGACCCGCATGTTCTTTGAGAACTCCATCCTTGCAACGAGGTCTCCGGCTGCTCTTATTCCGGTCATACCTGAAGCCATTATGTGGGAAATCGGCATACCCAACGGGTCGCCGACCCCGATCTATATGCCGTCTACGCCGGCAATTTCGACCATTGCCTTGCTTGCCCTTGTAACGGCATCTACCGGAGGAGTCTCAAGCATCGGAATTCCGCCGACACCCATACCCATGTCAACATGACAGGGCAGGGGAGAAACCTTTACGGCTTCCTTAATAAAAGTGACAGCACGTGCCAGGTTCCATGGTGAGGTCTTGCTGGTATTTGTGTTGACAACAGGCCCGAAAACGTTTGCACCTGCCTTTGCAACAAGTGGAACCTGCTGGTGCGGCCAGAGCCCTGCAAGGGTTGTACCGTCATACTGCAGGTTTCCGTGCATACCGAGTACCATTTCCCCTGCCATTCCGGCTTCTATATACATATCAGGGAATTCCTTCCTGAGAGCTTCAATTGCGTGCAGGGTACCGTAAAAGTCCGCATCTCCGGCTGCAGCTGTGGTGTCGAAGTTGACCCCGTCTGCTCCCGAGGCAAAGAGCTTCTGCATGATCCAGACTGTATCCCTGGAAAGGTGCTCTGCTGCATGTTCCATTGACTCCCAGGCTTCCTGGATTTTGAAAGCTTTCATGAGGTCTCCGGGGTTTTCAAAAGGCCCATCCGGAGTATAATAAAGCCCCATGTTCGGCATTGCGCCGTAGAAAAGTGGGATAATCATATTCTGCTGGCAGACTTCCATTGCCTGGCACTCGTTTGAAACAACGGGTTTTACGGGCTTGAAACTGTAGTCGATGTGCCCGAGTTCCATGGTGTCGGCGCCAAAGGCTCTTTCGTGCATCATGCAGCCGACAAGCCGGCTGGAAGGAATTCCAACTCCGCTGTTGCCCTGGTCCCCGTCAAGCCTGATTGTGCCTATATCGTGGGTTACAGGCACTTCCATACCCTGCTCGACACTGACGGCTTTTCCGGGCATCATAAGGATTTCTGCAAGCTTGTCAATTTCATCAGCACTGAGATCAGGGATTTCTCCAAGGTCAGAGGCATTCGCCATACCTGCCTCAATCTCCTCCATGATCTTTTCTTTTGTGAGGAAGACACGTTTCCCGTCTCCCATCCTCAAAGCATATTCAGTTGCCATTTTTATTCCCTCCATTGATAACTGATATTGACTGAACTTAGATGACTAAACTCAGAATGAGAACCGGAGTTCAGAGCAGCAGTTCTTTTGCCTTTGCGACGGCTTCGCTTGCGTTTTCAGCGTAGCAGTCTGCTCCGATTTTGTCTGCCCAGGCCTGGGTTGCAGGTGCCCCTCCTACCATTACCTTAATACGGCTGCGCAGACCCTCTTCTTTCAGGAGTTCAATAACACTCCTCTGTCCGGGAAGTGTGGTGGTCATCAGGGCAGAAAGCCCTATCATATTTGCATTGACTTCTTTTGCCTTCTCGACAAAGTTCTTTATAGGAACATCCCTGCCTATGTCGTGGACTTCAAAACCAGCGGACTGAAGCATGGTTGAGACTATCGACTTGCCAATATCATGCACATCGCCTTCGACGGTCCCATTTACAATTACTCCGAGCTTTTTGCTCTCGCTCCCTGCAGGGAGATCAGCTTCAAGGAATTTGACACCTGCTGTCATTGCATCAGCAGCTATCATTACATGGGGTAAGAAAAGTTTCCCTCTCTCAAAAAGAATTCCTACCTGGTTCATGCCTGCTGAAAGCCCTTTATCAATGATTTCTGCGGGTTCCATAACCTGCTTTGCTTTTTCAACAGCAGCAAGTACTGCATCCTTTTTACAGGAGATTACCGCATCCGAAAGCTCCTGAATAAGTTCTTCTTTAGTTGCCATTTTTAAACCTCCATTAAGTCAGAAACCCGCTTCAGAATCCGAAGTATCGCTACTAAAGTTTGATTCCTGATTGTACATATTATATATGTAGAATTATATAGCCCAGCCTCTGGTGTTTTTTCTCAATGGTATGGAATTGGAACTTCCGGGAAGCGTTGTGAAGGACAGGAGGTAAAGGACAGGCTCTCTGGTTCATGCTCAAGTAATGAGGATTTTTAATTGTATTGAAATATTCAATCTAATAAAAACAGGGACAAAACCAGGATTGAGTTCAGAAATTAAAAAGTGAATTCGAGTTCTCAGGAATCAATTCCTTAAGAATCCGGGCCTTATTCCTAAAACCTCAGCAAGAAACTCGTTAAATCTTTAGATTTAGCGGGTAGTTGACTCGTTACTTAGAATGCATATTCCGGTCATCCAGTACGCAGACTCTGATTATACCGGCACTCGTTTTGAAATTCGTACAGATATTCAGAGGGGGCTGTTTTTTTTCAAAAATTTCCACTTTTTCTTTCGGCTGGCAGAAATAATCGCCCTCAAGCCGGAACTTTTTAAAAAGCTCACATGTTTCACAGAAACAGCCCTCTTTTTTCCCCTCTACCTCGCTCTTGCCTCTGGCACAGAACATCCCTGTGCCCCCCGGATAAGATGGGCAGGTTTTGCAGACGCAGGCTTTCAGGTGGTGGTATGAACTGCAGATCCCGAAATACCTTCCGTATATTTCCCTGGCTTTCAGGGTGATATCGGGCATCTCCCGTGAGAACTTTTCTGCTTCTTCTGCATCTGCCGCGTCGGCATTTTCTTTGTCTTCTGTTGGAACCTCAAAGTCCAGAATATTCCCCCTATGTAAAAAAGGACATTAATTTATAAGATGTCAAAATATATTGTATATTGGTTGAGGGTTTCATAAATACATTTTTACCTGTGGCCAGGTGGGCCCTGGATTTAAAAAGGCTTTGGAGGATAAGGGATAATATGGGATTCAATCGGGTAACTGAAAGCAACGAACTGATTCATGATGAAGCACTCGAAAGGCAGCGAATTCTGGAAACCGTGATCGACAACAGCCCTATAATGGCTTTTCTCTGGACCCCGGAAAAAGACTGGCCTGCGAAATATGTCTCGGAAAACGTGACCCAGCTGGGGTACAGTGCAGAGGAATTCCTTACGGGCAGGATAATGTATGCAAACATAGTTCATTCCGAGGATATTGACCGGGTAAGAAATGAACTTACAAAGTGCTGCGCGCTGGGAAAAGAACACTTCGTCCAGCGCTACAGGATCCTGACGGGTGGGGGAGAGATCCGCTGGGTTGAAGAAAAGACCTTTATACAGCGCGACGAAAAAGGAAACGTGACCCATTTCCAGGGAATAGTCAGGGACGTCACCTCCGAAATACAAACCGAAAAAGCGTTAAGAGACGCCCTTGAGAGCCAGAAGGCCCTGATGGAAAAACAAAAATCTCTGCTTGAAAGGCAGAAGGCGCTGGAAACCGTAATCAACAACAGCTCAATGGTCGTATTTCTCTGGAAGGCAGAAAAGTACTGGCCCACCCTTTACGTGTCCGAAAACGTCCGGCAGTTTGGGTACGCTCCTGAAGATTTCATATCAGGAAGAGTCCTCTACGGTAAAATCGTCCACCCCGAAGATTTGCTCCTTGTAGAACTCGAACTTGAGGAAAACTGCGACGAAGGCGGAAAAGAGTTTAACCGGCAGTACCGCATCCTGACACAGACCGGAGAGGTACGCTGGGTAGAAGAAAAAACCTTTATCCAGCGCAACCAGGAAGGGGAAGTGACCCATTTTCAGGGGATAATCGAAGACATAACCGGAAAGATCAAAAAAGCCTGAGAGAAAAAGAAATTAATAACTTATTTTTTCCAGGAAATTGCAGAAGGCCCGGATTATGGAGAAGATCAGGGCCCACGTACTGCTGCAGTTTTCAAAAGTTCCCGGCAGAATAATGGGGAAAGGTTCTGGATCGGGGAACAGTCCTGTCTCCTTTTAAATAATTGGCCCTGAAAGAACAGTTTTGCCGCCCTAAGATATTAGGGCCATATTGGGCGGCTTTTCCTGTGTATTCCGGAAAAGAATTTTGTTTGGTCTTTGACAATATGACCTGCCCCAGTTATTCATCCCCTGCGAGGTAATCTCCCATGATCTTTATGGCGCAGTATTCGCCGCACATGGAACACGGGCCTGTCATGGGGCACATGTCCCCCGGCCTGTCGGGGTCAAGGGCGAGTTTGATCTGTCCTCCCCAGTCAAAATGGGCACGCTTCTGTGCAAGCAGCAGGTCCCTTTCGCTTACCCCGTATTTCATGGAATCCCCTATGTGGGCAGCTATCCTGAAAGCGATAAGTCCTTCCCTTACCTGCTCCGGGTTCGGGAGGGAGAGATGTTCTGCAGGGGTTATGTAACACAGGTAGTCCGCCCCTGCCCCACTTGCCATGCTTGCCCCTACCGCACCTGCGATATGGTCATAGCCAAGGGCTATGTCCGTGGGCAGGGGACCTGCAACGAAAAGGGGAAAAGCTGACCTTGATTTGTATAAATTCACGTGTTCCGGGATCTCAGCTGCCTGGATATGTCCGCCCATGCCCTCTATTATTACCTGCACACCTTCCTCGTTTGCTCTTTTCGCAAGGCGGACATTGGTTTCGATCTCCATCAGCTGGGCTCCATCCCTATAGTCATGGATGCAGCCGCTTCGCATTGTGTTTCCCAGGGAAAGGACGACATCTTTTTTCCTGAGGGTCTCGATTACCTCGTCAAAGTGTTCTATGAAGGGGTTTTCGCAGCCATTTGTAAGCATATAGACACTGGTAAGGGAACCTCCCTTGGAGACCATGCCCATTACCCTCCCTACGCCCTTTAGCTTCTCAAGGGTTGCCTTTTCCACGCAGTGCAGCACCACAGAGCTCACACCTTCGTCCACATGGGCTTTGAGGTATGAGAGGATGTCGCCCTCTGTAAGGTCCTTCATTCCACACTCCACAACCGTCTGATAGATGGGGACTGTAGTGATGGGAAGCCTGCTGTTCTCAAACACGCTTGCACGTATAGCACGGATGTCTCCACCCATGGAAAGGTCGGTAATGGTGTCAGCCCCATATTTTTCTGCGATCCTCACCTTTTCGAGCTCTGCATCCGGATCTATCCTGACAGCCGAAGTGCCCAGGTTGACATTTACCTTGGTGCTGGCACCCCTGCCTATGGCTATAGAAGGGCAGCCCTCCCTTGTCATTATAACGAGGCTTCCTTCAGCTACACGGGAGAGCAGGGTATCCTCATCAATATTTTCTCTCTCCATAGTCTGCTGCATTTCGAGGGTAAGTTTTCCTTCACGTGCACAATCAATCTGCGTGGGTCTCATGGGTCCTTGCACTCTTCCTGTATTTAATGTGGAACTGCCTATCTGTCAGTTCAATCACACATGAGTTTATAAATATATTTATATGATTTATAATAGAGATTATGTCATTATTTATTAAGGCGTACGTTAACAAAAATATTTTAGTATGACTTTGTATTTGCACCTTGTTAACCAGGAGCCTTTCATGTAGCGACATAAACCTTGAAAATCCGGGATAGAAATGACAGGATGGAAATGAAAAGAATTCTAAAAAATTTCTCCAATTGAAATAAACAGTTTCCTATCTTCCCGGAATGAATTGTACGGAAATGTATATTTATAAAAGAGTAACAAATATGTCAATAATTAGTCTTCAATTTTTTATAAATATATGAATATACTTTTATATCGCGGAGATTCTTCAATATAATATATATTTTCAATAATTACAGGCCAGAAACGACAGGCGATCAAATACAGGCAATCAAATACAGGCGATCAGATACAGGCAATCAGATCAAGGTGCATAATATGGAAAACTCTCTACTAGACCTGATTTTCCTCTCCGATAAAAGAAAAAACGTGCTTCTCCTTCTGCTTGAAGGGCCAAAGGACATCAACACAATAAAAAAAATCCTTAAAGCAGGTGCAACTTCACTCCAGCCCCAGATTAAAATGCTCAAGGAAAAACACCTTGTAGTTCAGGACAGAGAGCTTTACAGGCTTAGCGAGATAGGAAAAATCATAACCGAAAAGATGAAACCCCTGCTGGATACTCTTTCTGTACTGGAAGATAATGCAGATTATTGGGCTGACAGGGATATGAGTAAAATTCCGCATTTTCTCCTGAGCCGCATAGGGGAACTCGGGCACTGTATTACAATTGAACCCCAGAGAGAACATATGTTCGAAATGATTCCCGAGTATGTCGAGAATGCTGAAAAGGCAAAGACGTTCGAGACGCTCAGTTCTTATTTCCACCCTCTCTATCCGTCCTTTTGTCTCGGGCTTGCAGAAAAGGGTACATCGGTGTCACTGATTCTTCCAGAATCAATCCTTAGAAGGTGGGGCGAGGATGATTACAGGGAACAAACCAGACAGTTTCTTAAAATGGAGAATACTAAACTCCTGGTCTGCAAAGACTGTGAAATGACTCCTAATATTGTAGCGGCAGACAACTTCATGGGAATAGCTCTTTTCCCGAAAGATACTGTTTTTGACCGAAAATACATGATAAGCTTTGAGCCCGGAGCTCTTGCCTGGGGCAAAGAACTCTATGACTACTACGAACAAAGAGCGGAACAAATCCGGGATATCGACAGCTATGCCAGCAGTACACCCTGAAAAGGAATCAAAAAAAGCTAAAAAGCTCCTCATCAGGTGTGCTCTTCACAACGTATATAGGACTTACGCACTTGATAAATGAAATCAAGTGCATACGGCCTTATCAACATTATTGTGATTTATACCGTTAAGTGTTTTCCGCTTTTGTTTTTCAGTTCAACTGCATGAGTCCTGGTATATTAGAGGTCCTCAGGTATATTAGAGATATTCATCAAGCCCTGCCTCACCATTTGAATATGCTTCATGCCATCCCCCGGGTACAGGCTGTTTATTATAGAGGATTTTTCTCCTCGCCTCAAGCAGTTTCGGCTTTTTTCCCATGAACTCTGCAGCACACAGGACCTTATTTTCAACCTTTCCTGCCAGTTTTTTTAACCACCTGTAGCCTTCAAAAGACCTCAGAAGATGGTGGTCCAGGATCAAAGTGTCAACATTTCTGGCAAGAAGAAGAGCATTTTCAAACGCTTCTTTTGAAGCTTCAGGAACATGGTGGGAAAGATAGAGCGGGGGTCCGGAAGAGAAAACTACTGTCGGTTTCCAGGCAAGTATCTCAAGCACAGCTTCCCTGTCCAGGAGCTGGATATCCGAACTGTGGACAAACACCTCGGCTCCTTCACAGATCCGGGTCATCATTACCGTGCCAAACCCCTTATCTCTTGTCCCATGCGGAACAGGAGAAGAAAAACTTATGCCGTCGGAACTAATGCCTTCAGAAGCGGGAAGGGAAGAGCCCAGAAAATGAGAGAGCTCTTTTCTCCTGCGTGCAGACAGCCCTGAAATATTTTGTGGACCTTTGCACCAGAACCTGACTTCTTCCAGAGGAGGGAGGGCTTCTACTGGCAATTGATAAGGGTCTTCGGCTTTCATGGGCATGTGGTCCCCATGGTAGTGGCTGATTACTATATCCGTTGCACCTTCAAGGGCATAAAGGATCTTTTTCCTGATCCCGAGGGCAGCTGCAACCTCTACAGGGTGGGGAGGCAAACCGTAACGCAGGCGGGCAAGGGCAACTCCCGGATCGATCAGAATTTTTTTATCCCCGGTTTTTACAGCGCAGGCAAGAGACCTTGCCCCGAAGGACTCACACCCGAGTATTTCAATCTGCATATGTTTCTATCTGTTTGCATGAATAAAAGTCCTTTTCAGGAGACATTTACGGAACTCCTCACGATTGATGTGATTGAGGCTTAAACTCAAGTTCCGTATCGTAGAGCAAATGCCAGAGGTCCCCCTTTTTGTACATCCTTTCCGCATCAACTGCAGCCCCCTGCCCTATTATTTCGAACCTGACTCCCCGGCCTTTAAAAGTGACCTTTCCTAGCCTGCTTCCCATCCGGCTGTAGTCAAGGGCATCGGCAAGCCGGATAAGGGCAGCCACTTTCAGGGTGACATCCTGCAGGTCTTCGGGCATTTTCCCGAAATCTTTTCCTTTAAGGTCCTCGATTTTCTTCTTTCCTACCTTTTTTTTGTGCAGGAAAGCCGTCCAGGCAACAACCGGCCACAGCCGTCCAGGCAATTCGGCAGGCGGGTGGCGGAGCAGGATATCTCTCCCTGCCCTGTGATGGTTCTCAAAGTCCGTAGCTACCCCGGCATCATGCACAAGGGCAGCCATTTCCACGAGTTTTTGGAACTCAGAGCCCAGCCCGTGGACAGGAGCGAGGATCTCATAAAGTTCGAGTGCATTCCGGGCCACATTATCGGCATGGCTGCGTTCAATTCCGTATTTGTGGAAAAGGTCTTCGAGGGGTACGGGTTCGGGCGAAAAAGCTTCCCCGGACTTTTCATCCCCAACAGGTCTGGAATTAGAGCTCGTGCAGAATTCCCTTCTTTTTATTTCCTTTTTAGAACTGAAATTAACTTGAAGCTATTTCTCAGTTTTCTTTTTTGCATAAGCTGTAAAACTCTGCGCAATAGAACGTGTAACGAAGCGTGTAAAAAGATACCAATTCTGGGACTCAAACATATAAAAAATTAGCTTATGTAATAAATTCCTGCCTGGGCCTGCTGATAACTGAATTATTATATATCATGTCCAGAATCTTAGTAAACAATGATCAAAATAAGCTTCAAGCAGGGAACTCTCCTCATACAGGGCAACGTCCGGGTCCCCAATTCGGCCTGGGACGAAAGGAGCGGGAGCTTCAGGGCCCTTGCCATGTATTACAGAGATATCATAAGTTACCTGAAAAATTCCGGGATCGATTTTGAAGATGCTGTCCTTGATCTCCTCCCCTGTCCTGACCTTGCAGAAGCTTATGAAGCTTCGGGAAAGAAGCTGAATTTAAGGGATTACCAGGCAGAAGCCCTTGTTTCCTGGAGTGAAAATGAAAAATGGGGAGTTCTGGTCCTGCCGACAGGGAGCGGAAAGACCCTTACCGGCATCCGGGCAATTGCAGGGTGCAATACCCCTGCCCTCGTGATTGTCCCGACCCTTGACCTGCTCGAACAGTGGAAAAAGCAGCTTGAAGAAGCTTTTTCCATGGAAATCGGAAAGCTTGGGGGCGGCGAGAAGAAAATCCTTCCCATAACCGTTTCCACATATGACTCTGCCTATATTCATGCCGAAACCCTGGGTAACAGGTTCGGTCTCCTGATTTTTGACGAAGTGCACCACCTGCCTGCAGCAGGATACAGGAGCATTGCCGAATTTTCCGCAGCCCCATGCAGGCTCGGACTGACTGCCACATACGAAAGGGAAGATGAGCTGCATAAGGAACTCAACCGGCTTGTAGGGGGAAAAGTCTACGAGAAAAAAGTCTCGGAACTTGCAGGCGGACACCTTGCCCCTTATACGATAAAACGGGCTTCTGTGACGCTTACTGCCGGGGAGCAGAAAGAATACGACCAGAAATATTCTATATTCCTTAACTACCTCAAAAAAACCGGGATAGTAATGAGAGGCCCGCAGGATTTCCAGAAACTGGTCATGAAAAGCGGAAGAGACCCTGAAGCCAGAAAAGCCCTCCTTGCAAGAAATGCAGCAAGAGATCTTGCCTTCAACAGCGATTCAAAAATTGAGAAACTGAGGGAGATCCTGGAGCAGCACATAGAGGACAGGGTGTTTATCTTTACAGAACATAACCGGCTTGTGCACCGGATTTCCAATACATTCTTTATCCCAGCGATCACATATCGGACTCCTTCAAAAGAAAGGAATTCCATTCTCGAAAAGTTCAGGGCAGGCAGCTATAGGGCTGTTGTTACCTCAAAGGTACTGGATGAAGGTATTGATGTGCCTGAAGCAAACATAGGGATCATAGCAAGCGGGACAGGCAGCAAGAGGGCATATGTGCAGCGCCTTGGAAGGATCCTCCGAAAAAAAGAGGGGAAAGAAGCCGTACTCTATGAAATCATAGCCTCGGAAACCTCGGAGACCGGAACCGCACAAAGAAGAAAAGGAGCTTTATCTTCCGGAAAAGGTCCATTAGAAAGCCCCGGAGAACAGGGCGGAAAAGAAGCTCAGAGGGTAAGAAAAGAAAGCTCTGAAAGACCTGAAGAAAGACCTGAAGAAAGCTCTGAAAGAGCTGAAAACCCTGAAAGCCAGAAAGGTGATTCTTATGCTAACTTCTGACCTCCTTGTAACCCGCATTTCCGGAGGAAAGATCAAGCCGGCATATGCAGCTTTTAATTCAGAAAACCTTGAGCTTGCAGGGCTCCTTATAGAGACTTTCGAGCAGCATGCAGGAAAACCCTACGGCGACCTCCTGACAGAACTTGAAGGTTATGAAGAGATGAATTACCGCTTCATCCGGGGGCTTTCCCAGCTCCTTGGAAGGCGGGCTGTGGTTGAAACCTCTTCAGCTGTTGACCCTTCTATGGCCAGAGAAGCGGTTTTTGACGCCTGTACCGGGATGGCTCTTTCTCCTGCCGAAAGAAAAGAGGCGCTTCAAAAAGCCGCAAAAAAACTATCGATATCAATTCCTGAACTTGAAAAATCTCTCTGGGCAGACCTTGAGGGAAACCAGATCCTCAAAGAATTCAAACCCCTTTCCCCTGCAGAACTCCTCAGGCAATATAACATCTCCCTGACCCAGACCATCCTTTTCCGCGCTATTGACCTGAACATATGGATAACAGGAGATTTCCAGAACGTTCTCTGGAAGATTCTCAGATCCGGGCTTATGTATTCCCTGGAAGATACTGAGGAGAAAGCAGGCGAAAACGAAGAAACTGAAAGGTTGAAAAGCGTTCACCTTCACCTTGACGGGCCAGCATCTCTTTTCAGGATGTCGGAGCGATATGGAAATTCGTTTGCAAAACTCTTCCCTACCCTCCTGAAATCAAAGGGCTGGAGCCTGAAGGCAGGAATTCTCCATAAAGGTTACCAGGGGAAACGCATCCTTGATTTAGTCCTTGACGGCTCGGAAGAGGCTTTCAGACCCATACCGGAAGCAGCCAGATATCCTGAAAGAGTGCCGGAAAGGGTTTTTCCCGACTTTCAGCTTGCAGAAGGACAGGAAGGATACAGGACAGGAATCGAGACTGAGAATGGGTTTGGGGGAGAAGAAGCTGGAACTCAGGGAGCTGGAATTCAGGAAGCAGAAACAGATATTGAAAGTGAAACTTATGACAGCACTTATGAACAGCAGTTTGCCAGCTTAAGTTTAGGAGGTTGGAAAGCAAAAAGAGAACCAACGATCCTGAAAGCAGGCAGGTACGCATTTATTCCGGACTTTTCCCTTCAGAGGGACGGGATGAAAGTGTATGTCGAGGTTGTTGGTTTCTGGACGCCGGAATACCTTAAAAAGAAGACCGAAAAACTAAAGGAAGTAAAGGAACCCGTTATTCTCCTGATTAACCGGAAACTAAAGTGCTCGGAAAAAGACTTCCCTGCACAGGACGTGATTTTCTTTGACAGGAAGATTCCGGCAAATGAAATCACGCAGGTGCTTAGAAAATATGAGAGAAGAAGGCTTGAAGAAGACCTGTCGGAACTGCAGGAAACGAAGATTCATCTTTCCGGGGAACTGATCAGCCTTGATGAAATCGCAGCCGAGAAGGGAGTCCTGCTTGATGCTTTAAAAAAAGAGATCAAAGGCAGGCTTACAAAATTAGGGGAATCCGAAGAAGTCGGAAAATTCAAGGAATCCGAAGAATCCGAAAAGTACAGGAACTATGTGCTTCTTGAGAATTATTTGCTCCACAGGCAGTTACTTAAGAAAATAGACATGGAGCTTGAAAAACCAGGGGCTGCAGAAACATATGCCGGCGCAGTGAAGGTGTTTGAGGGCTTCGGGCTCGACAGCAGCCTCTATTACCCTTTACTCGAAAACCTGGGGTATAAGGTTAGCTGGACCGGGCTCAGTGAAGAGAACGCAAAAGTTAAAAAAATACGCTTTGCCTAAAAAATGTTTTTACACCAAAAAAACTCCTCGAACCCAACAACTAGCCGTTTTTGGTCAATTTTTCAGGCAAAGCGTGCTGGTGGAAAATGTATGGAAAGCTATTGGTTTCTTGTTTCCATTGATCGGATTTCATACTTAAAATATGCGGCAAAATAACATAGGCAACATTTAGGAATGATTAAATAACTTTCACTATCAAAATGACTGATTTAGCTTTAAATAAATTCATCTTTGCCTAAATTATTTTGTTACAAATACTTAGAATCTGCCCCAAGATTTCTCGATTCTATATATCTTTTGTAATATCTTTTGTATATACTCAGATCTGTGATCGTGATCCCGAGCAGAACGACCCAACCCAGAGGAAACATTATCAACAGCAGACAATAAAATGTAATTGCTGCTATTATCGAGTCCCCAACAAACTCTTTCATAGTTTTCATTGGTATTCCACCTCCTGGTGTGGTTATCTGGGTTTGCTTCGTTATTTTTACAATTTTACGCTTACACCCAATCTTACCAATGTTTTTGCTATTGTGTGTAATACACAATAGCATACAATAATATGCATTTAATAACTTATATAGGTTTTCTGAAAAAGAGCTTTGCCTATAAAGACAACTACCCGCTAAATATGGAGATTTAACGGGTTTCCTGCCGAGGGTTTCTGATTTCACCTTAAAAATATACGTAAACCTAAAAAATAATGGTGACCCCTAAAAATCCATACGATACCCAAAAAACACCCATCGTACCCAGCAAATAGCTGTTTTTTGGCTATTTTATAGGCAAAGTGAAAAAAATACGAGGTTTTTATAACAAGACTTTTTTATAACAAGACTTTTTCTAATTTCATTGCTTAAAGCGAAGATTATACCCCGAAAATAGGGGATTAGCAATAAAATTAGGAAGGCTGTGAACCTTCCATGTTAAGAATTAAATAACCTCTAATTAAATAACCTCTAATTAAATAAACTTCATACTTCAATTCCATCCATTTTTACAATGAAATTTACCTCAACTTTCGAAATATTAAGGTTAGATTCAAGATCTGTCTCGTATTCTGCAAGTAAATTTTTAATGACAACTTCTAAAGAATGTTTTAAGTCAACGACGGTTTCATCCATTAATATTGTTTTTTCAGCTTCAGTCAGGTTAAAAAGAGTCATCTAACACCACTCCCCAATAATTTAGTTTTTTATACTGATTTCAACGTTGTCTTAATCCACCACTATTTTTGTAATCCCTACACTATTTTTGTAATCCCTACACTATTTTTGTAATCCGCCAATAATTTTGTAATCCGCCAATAATTTTGTAATCCCTACACTATTTTTGTAATCCCTACACTATTTTTGTAATCCGCCAATAATTTTGTAATCCGACACTATTTTTGTAATCCCGGCACTATTTTTGTAATCCACCAATAATTTTGTAATCCGCCAGTATCTTTTAGTTACTTAGGTCTTAATTCAAACCTTGTTTTTCGTGGATTCATTCGGAAATGCAAAGATTTCTTCCAACCACAAACAGGTAGGAATTACGTGTCCTGTATACTCTTACCCTTCCCACATTATCCAGTACTTGCTGCAAAAGCTGTACTATAAATTGATATTTTTTTCGATTCCAAAAGTCATATTATCCCCCGATAACCATTGCTCAATTTTAGTTCAGTGGTATTATATTTTACCAATAGTATAACTGATATACTGATATAAATACTTATTCTGTATAAAATAGCCATCAAAAGCCATTGTTTATAGAGAAAATCAGAGATAACTTTAAATAGTAGTATTTTTTTAACATTTATACTGTGGTAAAAAATATGCATCAGTTAAATGATTCACTATTTTAAAAAAATGTTAATAAAATATGGAAACCCGGTTGTTTTAAAACTCTACAAATATTTATATTAAATTTAAAATATTTTACATTGGACATACCATATTTTACAACCAATGCAAAATATTTTATAATTAAGTTAATCAGGATGTGAATTACAGAATATTGTTCATCGAGTTTAAAGTCAATACTGCCCATCTCCAGGAAATTAAAGTTGTTTTGAGGCGGCCTGAAAAGATGTATCCTGGTAAGATATATCCAGATTTAGACAGTTAATATGAAATCAAATCCTGAATATTCCAGAGTACAGGGATTTTATTCCACATACGCCACATTCCTTTTCACAGGCCGGAAGAGTTTCATGAACTCGTGTACTTCTTCCGGAAAATCCGTGTTTACGGAAAGCCCTATTTCTTTAGCTTCTGCGGCTGAAAGGGGGGTACTGTGGATCATTTCTCCGCTGACCAGCTTTTCAACCACATCATCGAGCCTGTCTTCTCCGCCGGGGCCAGGTGCAATTTTGCCTTCCAGGAGCTCTTTTGCGACACTCCGGGTAAGCTTGAGGGCTTTTCTGGAGATATCGCTCATGACAAGAGTGACATCTTCCGCATCCTCTTTTTTAATTTCTGCGGCATAGATCCAGGAAGGTGCAGGGAAGAGCCCTCGCATGAGATCCCCTACCTGGGGGTCGATAGGCCCTATAACTGCATCTTTGTCCATGACGATTTCATCTGCTGCAAGGGCAACAATTGTGCCTCCTGACATTGAGTAGTGGGGGATGAGCACACGGGTTTTTTTGGGGTGATTCTTCAGGGCACGGGCGATCTGGATGCTGGCATGGAGCTGCCCGCCGGAGGTGTGCAGGATCAGCTCAAGGGGATAATCCCTGTATTTCCTTATCCAGCGCAGGACCTGTTCAGCATCCTCCTCATCGATGAACTGGTAAGCAGGCAGCCCTAAAAAAGAAATTGCTTCCCGTCTGTGAATCATTGTCAGTACTTTACAGCCGTGGCGCCTTTCCATGGCTTTCAGTTTTGCCAGACGCTGCATCTGGATTCTTTTGAGCTGCGACTGCGGGTAAATTACGGTGTAAAGAAAGAAAACTACGAACAAAATAAACATCAAATCCCAGAGACTGAAAGTTGTGCCTTCAATTAGAGCCAGAAAAACTTCCCCCTAAAAGATCTCCCTTAAACTTCCCGCGGGTACCGCTTAAGCTAACCAGAAGGTACAATTCAAACCCACGGGCTTAATCCCCTTATTTAACATTGTCCTGCCAGCTATTAATTATTGGCTATCCGTACTGCAGGAAAAAGCGATCTTATAAGGAAATTGCAAAAATCCCGAAGAAAAAAGGAGAAGAAGGAGAAGAAGGAGAAGAAGGAGAAGAAGGAGAAGAAGGAGAAGAAGGAGAAGAAGGAGAAGAAGGAGAAGAAGGAGAAGAAGGAGAAGAAGGAGAAGAAGGAGAAGAAAAAAGGATGCTGAGAAGGGATTAGAGAACTTTACATGGTTTCATGGAGAAATCAGCTTGAGCCCCATCACCCCTGAGAAAATCAGAATGATGCAGACAAGCCTGCCGAAATCCATGGAATCATTAAAGAGCAAGATGCCCAGGACAGTGGTGCCGAGAATCCCAATTCCGGTCCAGACTGCATAGCCAGTTCCTATTGGTAAAATCTTCAGAGCCTGGGAAAGGAAATAAAAGCTCAGGACCATGCAAACGACTGTAAATATGCTGGGATAAAGCCTTGTAAAACCTTCCGTATATTTCAGCCCGATTGCCCAGGCTGCCTCAAAAAGACCAGCGATGAAAAGAAAGATCCATTCCATTTTTGTTCTACACCTGTTTAGGTAATTTTTATGGGTTACAGTGAAAATATCAATTGAAAAGTATTCAAAAGCCTCTTTCTTCTTATAATCTTGCCCGAAAGAACCCCTGGAAAGGTCTGTTAAATTTCTCAAAGGTAAAATCTTGAATATTGAGATCAGAAATTAAATTCAGAAAAGCAAACAATAAGCCTTTAACCCATGCAGGAGAATATTTCAATATGGCAGCTCCGAAGTACCTGAAACGCTATCTTATGGTGCAGGGAGATGAAATGCCTGCCCTCTCCAGAATAACAGAGAGAATTTCAGTCGAATTTAACCCGGAAATGGAACTTGAAGAGCTCCGGAATATCCATGAAGCAAGCATCAAAGAATACAGGAAATTGCGGGAAAGCCTTGAAATCGAGGCCATGGAAGCCCTTGCTTATCCGGATAGTTCGGACATGCTGAAGCTGTATACTACAAGCTTCCTGGAAATCCCGAAAGCCAGTCCCTCCCTCCTTGACCTCAAGGTTGCAATTGTGGACAGGATGCTTGAAAACTGCCACTGCTGCGAGCGCCGCTGCGGGATTAACCGAAAAGAGGGAGAAAAAGGCTTCTGCCGGCTTACCGACGTTTCTCGCTACGCCTCGGAGTTCCTGCACATGGGAGAAGAGCCCGAACTCGTCCCCTCCCACACGATCTTTTTTACCGGCTGCGTTTTTGCCTGTGTCTACTGCCAGAACTGGGACATCTCCACCTGCCCGGAATGCGGCACTGAGGTCGACCCCCGAAAACTTGCAAAGCTTGTTGACATCAGGAGGCTCCACGGCGCAAAAAACGTAAACTTCGTAACCCCGACCCCGCACCCGCACACCGTCCTGAAAATCGTGCGGGAAATGTCGGTAAACACCCCTGTGGTCTGGAACTCGAACATGTACCACTCAAGGGAAATCGCCGAAATCCTGGAAGGCGTGGTTGACGTCTACCTCGGGGACTTCAAGTACGGCAACAATGAATGCGCTCTCAAGTACTCAAAAGTTAAAAACTACCTGGAAGTCGTTCAGCCCAACTTCGAGTTCGCCTACGAAACCGCCGAAATTCTCCTCCGCCACCTCGTCCTCCCCGGGCACCTGGACTGCTGCACAAGGCCAATTGCCAAATGGGTTGCAGGACACACCCCGCAGATCAGGTTCAACCTGATGTTCCAGTACAGGCCCTGCTACCGGGCAATGGAATATCCGGATCTTGGAAGGCACCTGACCCTGGAAGAGGAAACGGATGCGATTGATATCGTGAGAGGGGCTGGGATTGAGGATTTGTTAATTTGAAGGTGCATGAAACCGCTAAAACTCTCAATTTAAGAATAAACCTAAATCTCTTTTTTGATTCCATTTGCTAATTTTCCGGCGACCGTTTTATTTTTCACTTTATAGAAACCGGGGCGCTCACCGGGTGCCGAAGGCAGCAGGTCTTTTGAAAATATACAAAGAGTCTTCAAGGATCAGGATATAGTGTGCACTATTGAAAAATAATATAAGTGTAGACATCCTAAATTTATCCGACTATTCATTATCAAAGGGAGATTTTTATGGAAATGGCAAAAATGAAATGCATAAAAGTGAAATGCATAAAACACTTGATTTCAACTTTGTGCGTTGCAATAATTTTAACAGGTATCGCAGCTGCTGAAAATGGGTTCATGCCCAGAGAACAGTGGAACAAAACATTTGGGGGAGCGCTTGATGATTCCGCAATTTCCGTTCTGCAGACTTCTGAAGGAGGATATATAATAGCAGCTACCGCCGATTTTGATACTATCCGGGTCAAAGGCAACGCAGTATTAATAAAAACCGACCCTGAAGGGAATGTGCTGTGGGAGAAAACCTTCAGTAAGCGCCATGAAGATAGATTTAGCACAATTCAGGAGACAGGTGACGGCGGATATATACTAACAGGCACAACCGACTCTTTAACCGACGATAAATACTCAGCCTGGCTGGTTAAAACGGATTCCGAAGGAAAAGAAGAATGGAACAGGAGCTTTAGCCTGAATACGGCAACTCATGGGATCTTCGGGCAGCAGACCGATGATGGAGGATACATAATTTCAGGCTGTACTTATAACTACATGATCACAAATCCAAACGCATTTCTGCTTAAAACGGACCCTGAAGGAAACGAAGAGTGGAACAGGACTCTGGGCAATCATATTACATATGACGGCATACATTGCGTCCGGCAGACTGTGGATGGTGGATATATAGCCGCAGGCGAGACGACCACCTATGGCATGGCAAATAAAGAAGTAAGGGGTTCCAATTACGAAGACATATGGCTGATAAAAATGGACGTAGAAGGAAATGAGGAATGGAACCGGACTTTCGGAGGCGAAGGCTACGACTGGACAAATTCGGTCCGGCAGACGGCAGATGGGGGATATATTATTGCAGGCCAGAAAAAGGACCTGGAAGGAATCGTTTTTGATGCCTGGTTGATAAAGACCGACCCCGAAGGAACTAAAGAATGGGACAGGGTATTTGAAGCGGAAAGCGACGATTACGTAAGATCTGTCCAGCAAACCCCGGACGGAGGATACATATTTGCCGGATACACCGGAGAAATCTCCGAAGACTCAACGATAAAAGCTTCTTTTGCCATAGATTCCTATGACGGTTTCCTTGTCAGGACCGATAAGGACGGAAACGAAATCTGGAAACTGACCTTCGGCGGAGAAGAAGATGACCGGGTGAATGACCTCAAACTTACCAGCGACGGCGGATACGCTGTCGTCGGTTCCACCAAATCATTCGGGGAAAAAGGCAAAAATGCCTGGCTGGTTAAGCTGGAAGGAAACGAGGTAACGGATGAGGCTAGCGAGGAAAAATATGGAAATAAAGGGCTAATTGAAGAAGAAAAAGAAAAAGAAGAAGAAGAAAACCCTGAAAGTGAAAAATCCCCGCTAAATATTTCCATACCAGTCATTTCCATCCTTTCGGCCCTCTTTTTAATGACCAGGAGAACAAAATAACAGAAGAAACACACATGAAATAAATGAATTTCTAACTGGCCGGTAAAAACCCTCCCGGCCAATTTGTCCTTTTTTTAGTCAAGATCTTTCGGAGACGCTATCCTCAAAACCAGGCAGGTCCTCTCAATCCCCCTACGACTTTGAAATTGTGCAGGGGCCTCTTGCACAAATCCCACAGGTCCCAGAAATATATGCTCCTTAAAATAGCAAAACGATCAGTATTTTTCACATAACAGGACCCCAGGCTTTGACCGGGTGCGAAGCAGCCGGCTTTTCCAAAATGTAAATGAATGAGAGGCAGGCTAAAAGCGAAAGCCGTATCAATATCTACTTTATATAATACTGCGATTCTGGGTTATGCATCTTTGTAGACCAATGGACCATTGGAAGTTTTGGCCCTGTATAAAGACTTAATCTGAAACAAAACAATCAATATTAAATTATCCTGTCGATGATTATAAGATATAATGGTAAGTTTTGAGGCTCCCCGATGACTCAGGTATTCAGGATATTCGTTAGTTCAGTGCAGAAAGAACTTGAAGATGAACGGCTCATCATCCAGAACCTTGTAAGCACTGACCCTTTCCTGTCAGCACACTGCGTTCCCGTGCTTTATGAGTATGAGCCGGCTTCTCCAGATAAGGCACTTGAGGGCTGCCTTAGAGCCCTTGACATTTGCCAGGTATATTTGCTCATAATCGGGGTACAATATGGCACTCTTACTGGAGAACTTTCGATAACTCACACTGAATATCGCCGGGCAAGGGAAGGGAACCTACCGATTCTTGCTTTCATTAAGGGCAGCAGGAGCATGAATCGTGAGGAAGGAACTGATGCATTTCTGAGAGAAATTGACGCTGACGGTTTCAAGTACAAGCGCTTTGGGAACGTAATCGAGCTTCAAAAAGAAGTCAGGGAGGCCCTGGCTAAGCTCCTTAAAGACATGTTTGGCGTTGCTCCGAGCAGCGATGAAAATGTAATTGCAAAGCAGACCATCGAGGCCACCTCGACTTTTGAATCGCAGCCTTTTACTCGAATTCCCTGGAAGGATCTCGACCATAAAGTTGCTCGTCAGCTTGTGGCAGCGGCTGAGAACAGGAAAGCGGATGAATTATCTTCTGCCGACTTACTGGCGGAAGCAATGCTACGCGGCCTGGTCTGGACTTTTTCGGGATCGGAGGAACACTACGCCACAGCCGCCGGGATCGTACTGCTGGCAAAAGACCCTTCTGCGGTTTTTCCTCAGTGCCGGGTGCTTGCGGACACTTACCGGGGTTCCGAACCTGATGGAGAGCCGCGTGATCATGAGGACATACGGGGACCGATGCCCCTGGTGATTGACCGGGCAGTTTCTTTCATTGACCGTAACACCCGACACCCCATGAAAATCGTTGGACTTAACCGGGTTCGGATTGATGAATACCCCGTCGAGGCCCTGCGAGAAGCTCTTGTAAACGCCGTTGCCCACAGGCAATACGAGGATGCCGGGCGAAAGATCATTCTCGAAGTATTCTCTGATCGGGTGGTTGTCTCCAGTCCCGGCCTCCCACCAGCCCCTATCACACTTGCCAGTTTACGTAAAGGAAATTACAGGCCCTGTTCACGCAACCCCGTGCTGGCACAGTGCCTCTCCTACTTCCACCGGATAGAGGAGCGCGGCAGCGGTTTCCGACGCATGCGAGACCAGATGCTAAACCACGGCCTGGATAAGCCTCTGATAGGAACTGACACTGGATACTTCCAGGTCATTTTCCCGGGACCAGGCGAGAATCTAGATCGAATCAGGGTACCTGAATCTCAGCTACTGGTAACGCCTGCCATTGAGGCTCAATTGAATGAGAGGCAATGGAAAATGATGCAACTGCTTGCCGAAGGCAAAGAACTTACCAGCCGACAATGTGAGGCAGATTTCGGCGTTACACGTCCGGTTACGGCAGCAGATTTCGGAAAGCTGGTTGAAATGGGACTGGCTGAAAAGCTGGGAGCTGGTCGCTCTACCAGATACCGCCTTAAAGGGCTGAGCTAATCGTTAAGTAATCGTAAAGAAGAAACCGATAATCGTAAACTATGAGGACGAGGTAATGAAGGCTGATGACATATTGAATTCGTCATTGTCCGAAATCTTTCGATCGGAAATCTTCCGATAATCTTCCGATTTTCGCCGTAATCTTCCGATTTCAGCAGAATCAATCCACAAAGAAAAGTTTCAATTTTTGTTTTTGCGAGGACTTACTCTTAAAGGCCGTGAATTTATTCCCAAACTCATTCCGGCACCCCGCTTTGTTTTCCACTTCATAGAAACCGGGGCACTCACCGGGTGCGAAGCAGCCGGCCTTTCCGTAAAAACACATATACAGAAGTATAAAGATCGAGCCATAAAGACCGAGCCGTTTAACTTCAGGTCTCAGAAGATAATCTCCCGGATGCAGCTTCAATTAAAAAGAACTGTTATTACCATTTTCGATATATTATATCAGTAAGGAAACTGAAAAGAAAAAGATGATTTAGGATAGTGGAATATATCCTTTAATTTGAAAAAATTGTGAAAAAGAGCAAGAGTTAAAAAGATTAACGGATATACCTGAACAGAAAAATCCTTAAAGAAGAACAATCGAAGCTAATCGAAACCCTCATTATTGATACTAATTGAGAACAGATGTCAGGCTAAAAAATGAATGAAAATAACGTTAATCGAACCGCAATTGAGGAGCAGTATACGAGGCTGCAAGCTGGGATTATAGAGGAATAAAAATGATCAATGGTGAACTGAAAAACAAAATTGATGGCATCTGGAACGTTTTCTGGTCTGGAGGAATCTCCAACCCTCTCGAAGTTATCGAGCAAATTACCTACCTGCTGTTTTTAAGGCGATTGGATGACCTGCACACGCTGGAAGAGAACAAATCCGCACGGCTCAAGCGCCCTATGGAGCGCCGTGTTTTCCCCGAGGGCAACGACCCGAAAGGACGTCCCTACGAGGATCTGCGCTGGTCCCACTTCAAACACTTCGCCCCTGCCGAGATGTTCACAGTTGTCGACGAGCACGTCTTCCCCTTCCTGCGTACCCTCGGAGGCGACGATTCCACCTATGCCAAGCATATGGAGGGTGCCCGTTTCACCATTCCCACGCCCTCGATGCTGTCAAAGGCAGTTGACCTTCTGGACAGCGTGCCCATGGAAAACCGCGATACTAAGGGTGACCTTTACGAATATATGCTTGGCAAGATCGCCAGCGCTGGCCAGAACGGCCAGTTTCGTACTCCGCGCCACATCATCCAGCTTATGGTAGAGCTGACCGCCCCCCAGCCAACAGATATTATATGCGATCCAGCATGCGGTACAGCCGGATTTCTCGTAGCTGCAGGCGAATACCTGCGAGAGTACCATCCGAACATCCTGCACGATGAGAGGCTGAAACAGCACTTCCACCACGGGATGTTCCACGGCTTTGATTTTGATAACGTCATGCTCCGCATAGGAAGCATGAACATGCTTCTGCACGGCGTGGAAAACCCAGATATTCGCTACCGTGACTCTCTTGCCCAGGAAAACTCCAGTGACGAAGAAGCCTACACACTTGTGCTGGCTAATCCTCCATTTGCAGGTTCGCTGGACTACGAAAATACTGCAAAAGACCTTCTGCAGATCGTCAAGACCAAGAAAACAGAACTGCTTTTCGTTGCCCTTTTTATGCGTCTGTTAAAGCCAGGCGGCCGGGCTGCTGTAATCGTTCCTGACGGTGTGCTTTTCGGCTCAAGCAAAGCCCACAAGGAACTTCGCCGTATGCTTGTCGAGGAACAGAAACTTGATGCCATTGTTTCACTTCCAGGCGGCGTTTTCAAGCCCTATGCCGGAGTTTCCACTGCCATCCTTCTTTTCACCAAAACAAATTCAGGAGGCACTGACAACGTCTGGTTCTATGACATGCAGGCCGACGGCTGGAGCCTTGACGACAAGCGCAGCCCGCTCCTGGACGAGGAAAAACTTGGTCCTGTACCTTCGACCGAACTTACTGAGGAGGAACACGCCAAAAACAACCTGCCTGATGTGCTGGCCCGCTGGCAGGAACGCAATAAAAACGAACTCAAACGCGCCCGAACCGAGCAGAGTTTCTGCGTGCCAAAAGCCGACATCGCCGGCCAGGGTTACGATCTTTCCCTCAACCGCTACAAAGAAGTGGTACATGAAGACGTTGAACACAGGACCCCAAAAGGGATACTCGAAAGCCTCGCAAAGCTGGAAGAAGAGATTCAACAGGGGATGACAGAACTGGAAGGGATGCTGAAGTGAGTTGGGAAACCGTCACATTTGGTTCTATTTGCAATTTAGTGAATGGAAAAGCATTCAAACCTTCCGATTGGAGCACATCAGGTGTTCCGATTATTCGCATCCAGAACTTAAATGGAGCAGGTAAACCTTTCAATTTCTGGGCAGGATCGTTTGAAAATCAAGTCCTTGTGAAAGCAGGAGACTTGCTCTTGGCTTGGTCAGGTACTCCTGGCACTTCTTTTGGTTCTCATATCTGGTATGGGCCGGACTCAGTTTTAAACCAGCATATTTTCCGTTGTGACATCGACCGCAAACGTGTGACTCCTGAATGGGTAAAGTTTGCAGTTAACGTACAGTTGGATCAGTTGATTCAACTTTCTCACGGAGGGGTAGGGCTAAAGCACGTCACACGTAGAGTTGTAGAGGAGCTTAAAATCCCACTTCCTACTCTAGAGGAACAGAAACGGATTGCAGAAATTCTGGACCGTGCGGAGGCTCTCCGAGCCAAACGCCGAGCCGCCCTCGCCCAGCTCGATGAACTCACTCAAGCTATTTTTATTGGGATGTTTGGAGATCCTGTGAAGAATCCTAAAAATTGGGATATGACTAAACTAGGGGAATGCATAGAGTTTATGACAAGTGGTTCAAGGGGATGGGCTAAATACTATAGTGACGCCGGAGAGAAATTTATACGGATACAGAATGTTAAAAATGGAAAACTTGATTTCAGTGATATTCAGCTAGTTAAACCACCCAAAACAGCAGAGTCGATTAGAACAAAAGTAAAAGATGGCGACTTGCTAATAAGCATTACTGCAGATTTAGGGCGAACTGCAGTAGTTGACGATCAAACAGCTCTTGAAGGAGCTTATATTAACCAACATCTCGCGTTAATTAGACTCAATAAAAAAATAGTTGATCCTGTTTTTGTATCTCAATATTTGGAAAGCGAGGGGGGAAAGAGACAATTTTCTTCACTTGACCAAAAAGGAGTGAAATCAGGCTTAAACTTTGAAAATGTTAAATCCCTAGAATTTTATTTACCTCCATTGGACATGCAAAAAGAATTTTCTCTCCGAATTGCTACCTTAGAAAAGCTGAAAGTTTCACACAAAGCCTCACTGGGAGAACTGGATGAGCTTTTTGCCTCTCTCCAGTACCGCGCTTTCAGGGGAGAGCTATAATATGAGTGCCGTTCCACCGTTCCCAGAAGGTCAAATCGAAGCACTTGCGCGATTGCTTGGAGAATGCGGCAGTGGTGATGATATTTCCCGAGTTCTAAACAGTCGGGGTTTGGTGGATAAATCACGTCAATCTACAAAATGGAGACGTCTTTATTGGGTCTTTCTTGATTGTCAGCAACAGAATAACTGTGCAAATCAGATAATTGACTTTATTCAATCTTTTTTGGCTCCTGCTCGTTTCGCTGAACGCAATGACGAGTTCGAAGCGAATCGCCAGCATCTAAACACTATTCTTTCTTTTTCAGGTTTGGAATACGGTAAGGATGGAAAGTTCCGGCAGTGTGAGATTGCAAAAACTCTTGATGAGGCTGAAAAAAAGGCACGAACTATCCGAGCAAAGTTTCAGGGAAGACAAATACATCCAGAAGTCTTGAAGTATTGCCGGCCTGAGCTTCTGCAGGATAATTATTTCCATGCTGTATTTGAAGCTTCAAAGGGTCTGGCTCAGCGGATACGTGATTTATCTGGGGTACAGACAGATGGAGCCGCTCTTATCGATAAGGTTTTTTCAATAGAGAAGCCAATCCTGGCGATTAATTCACTGCAAACTGAGACCGAGAGGTCAGAACATAAGGGTTTTGCTTTACTTTTGAAAGGCTGTTTTGCAGCTGTCCGCAATCCGTTAGCTCACGGACCAAAGATACTCTGGCAGGGTGAAGATGATGCAGCTGATTATCTTTCTCTTATCTCACTCCTGCATAGAAAACTGGACGAGTGTACCGTGACAGGACTCAGAGGAGATTGATTTTTATGAAAGCTACTGAAGCTAAATTACTGGATTTCCTTAGGAAATCCCCCCAGTTCGTTATTCCGATATACCAGCGCACCTACTCATGGACTGAGAAAGAGTGTTGGCAGTTGTGGGATGATATTCTGCGGACAGGTAGTAACGATGATATCTCAGCCCACTTTGTCGGCTCTATCGTTTACATAGAAAAAGGGATTTATCAGGTATCCAGCCAATCTCCCCTGCTCGTAATCGACGGACAGCAGCGTCTGACCACAGTAACACTGCTGATAGCTGCTCTGGCTAGAGCGCTGGAACAATTGGATGAGGAAAAACGTGAGCCTCTGGACGGTTTTTCACCTCGCAAACTGCGCAATTATTATCTGCTTAACCCTGAAGAAGAAGGAGAAAAGTACTACAAGCTTATCCTTTCGCAGACGGATAAGGATTCGCTTACCTCTATTGTCGGCAACAGAGAGCAGCCAAAAGAATATTCTCTGCGGGTGATGGAGAATTTCAAACTTTTTGAATCGTGGATTGCTGGGTATAAAGACAATCTTATGCCTCTGTGTAAAGGGCTGGCCAAACTTATAGTAGTTGATATCGCACTCAACCGCGATCAGGATAATCCGCAGCTTATTTTCGAAAGTATGAACTCAACCGGCAAGGAGCTTAGCCAGGCCGACCTGATACGCAACTATATCTTAATGGGATTGGAGCCACAACTGCAAACGAGGCTCTATGAGCAGTTCTGGCGTCCAATGGAAGTGGATTTCGGACAGGAAGCCTATAGCAATTACTTCGATGGTTTCATGCGCCACTATCTGACTGTTAAAACCGGTGTGATTCCCAGAATCGGGGAAGTCTATGATGCGTTTAAAATTCACGCCAGTTCCACAAAGACGGCACAGGCAGGAGTAGAATCGCTTGTAGCCGACATCCGGACCTTTTCCCGCTACTTCTGCGCCATGGCGCTTGGAAAAGAGACAGATACCGATCTGAAATTTGCTTTCCATGACTTACGCGAGCTCAGAGTAGATGTAGCCTATCCATTCCTGCTCGAACTTTATCACGACTACGCAGCCGAAATGCTGTCCAAGGAAGAATTTATTGCAGCGGTTCGGCTGGTAGAAGCCTACGTTTTCCGCCGTGCAATCTGCTCTATTCCCACAAACTCAATGAACAAAACCTTTGCAACCTTTTCTAAGGCTGTCAAAAAGGATCGTTACATTGAAAGCATCCAGGCATATCTACTTCTGTTACCTTCGTATCGCCGCTTTCCAAACAACGAAGAGTTCCGGCGTGAACTGCAAAACCGCGACCTCTACAACTTCCGAAGCCGCAGCTACTGGCTCAGAAAGCTGGAAAACTACGGACGTAAAGAACGCGTGCAGGTAGACGAATACACCATCGAGCATATCATGCCGCAGAATGAGAACCTTCCCCCAGCCTGGAAAACGGAACTGGGTTCTGAGTGGAAAAGGGTTCATGAGACATGGCTTCATACTCTTGGCAACCTTACCCTTACTGGGTATAATTCTGAGTACAGTGATCGGCCTTTCAAAGAAAAATGTGACATGCCAGGAGGTTTCAACGAAAGCCCTCTAAAACTCAATAAGGGAATTGGCCAGTGCGACCAGTGGAACGAAGAAACTATCAAAGAAAGAGCGGGTAGGCTGGCAGATACGTCTCTTGAAGTCTGGACAGCGCCAAAGCTGGCAAATGACGTTCTGGAAGTTTACAAGTCCAAAGATGTAAAATCGGGTTACACAATTGAAGATCATTCATACATTCACACCGGTGTCATGCATGCTCTCTTTGAGGCATTCAGAAAAGAAGTGCTCGCCCTGGACCCCTGTGTAACCGAGGAGTTCCTTAAGCTTTACGTCGCCTATAAGGCTGAAACAAACTTTGTAGACGTAGTGCCACAAGTTAAGAAGTTGCGCCTGTCACTTAACATGGCTTTTTCTGAAATAAACGATCCCAAAGGACTCTGTAAAGATGTCTCTAACATCGGACGCTGGGGTAACGGTGATGTAGAAATCGGCTTGGCGTCGCTGGATGAGCTACCCTATGTTATGGGTCTGGTGCGACAATCTTTTGAGCGGCAGATGGGGAACGGAGGATATTAATGACTAATTTTGCCTTTCTCGAAGCCGAATGGCCTTCTTTGTATGAGGCAGCCACAAAAGCCTCAAATGCAGTTTATCCTGACCCTCGCACTGCCTGTTTTTACGCTCGCCGTGCACTGGAACTGGCTGTGCAGTGGATGTATAAGCACGATTACTCACTGCTCCTGCCGTATCAGGAAAATTTGAGTGCTCTTATCCATGAGCCCACATTCAAGAAGGCTGCGGGAGAGGCAATCTTCAACAAAGCACGTGTTATTATCCGGCTTGGAAACCAGGCCGTGCACAGCAACAGTACAGTTCTGCTGCATGATTCATTAACAGCCGTGAGTGAGCTTTTCCATATCAGCTACTGGCTTGCCCGCACCTATGCCAGAAAAGAAAAGCCTGAACCTGGGCTGAGTTTCAACCCTGAAGACCTGCCGAAAACAACCGTCCCGAAGCAGACGATAGAGCAGCTCCAGAAGCTGGAGGCAAGCCTCAGGGAAAAGGACGAAAAACTCTTTCTGCTTCTCGCCGACAAATCCGCAATAGATTAAGAACTCAAACGCCTGCGGGCCGAGGTTGCAAAAGCAAAAGAAGCTTCAACCCTGCTGCCGGACACCCACGATTATTCCGAAGCCGAGACCCGCAGAAGCCTGATTGACCTCCTGCTTAAAGAAGCCGGCTGGCCCCTTGACAAAGCTCAGGACAGGGAATTTGAAGTCTCAGGCATGCCGAATGAAAAAGGGATTGGCTATGTTGACTACGTGCTCTGGGGCGACGACGGAAAACCCCTTGCCCTCGTGGAAGCAAAACGCACCACAAGAGACCCTCGGGTTGGCCAGCAGCAGGCAAAACTCTACGCCGACTGCCTCGAAAATCAGTTCGGGCAGAGGCCTGTTATCTTCTACTCAAACGGATACGAAACCTGGATCTGGGACGATTCCAGCTATCCCCCGAGACAGGTGCAGGGCTTCTACAAAAAACCTGAACTGGAACTGCTAATCCAGAGGCGCAGCAGCCGCAGACCTCTCGCCACGGCAGAGATAAATTCCGCCATTGTCGAACGCTACTATCAGACCCGAGCCATCCGACGCATTGGAGAAGCCTTTGAACAGGACAATGACCGAAAAGCTCTGGTAGTGATGGCAACAGGCGCCGGTAAGACTCGAACGGTGATCGCACTTTCCGATCTGCTTATGCGCTGTAACTGGGTCAAACGTGTGCTGTTCCTGGCCGATAGGGTGGCTCTGGTTAACCAGGCGGTAAATGCCTTCAAAAAGCACATGCCCGACTCTGCACCTGTGAACCTTGTTACGGAAAAGGATACAGAAGGGCGAGTGTTCGTTTCGACCTATCCGACGATGATGAAACAGATAGAAGAGATGAGCAATGGACAGCGCCGCTTTGGAGTTGGACACTTCGACCTTGTGATCATCGACGAGGCTCACCGCTCCGTCTTCAAGAAATACAGAGCAATTTTCGACTACTTTGATTCTCTCCTTGTGGGCCTCACAGCAACGCCCAAAAATGAAATTGAACGTAACACCTACAGCCTCTTTGACCTCGAAACCGGTGTCCCCACCGATGCCTACCATCTGGAAGAAGCTGTAAAAGACGGTTTCTTAGTCCCACCAAAAGCGGTTTCAGTGCCGCTGAAGTTCCAGCGCCAGGGGATCAATTACGACGAACTCTCCGATGAGGATAAGGAACAGTGGGATGAGCTAGAATGGGACGAGGACGGCGAAATCCCTGACAGGGTAGAAGCCGAAGCAGTCAACAAGTGGCTGTTCAACAAGGACACCGTGGACAAAGTGCTGGCACACCTGATGGAGCGGGGCCTGAAAGTCGCTGGCGGTGACCGCCTGGGCAAGACTATACTCTTTGCCAAAAACCAGGCTCATGCTGAGTATATTGCCGAACGTTTCAATGCCAATTATCCACATTTCAAGGGTGAGTTTGCCCGTACCATCACTTTCAAGATCGAGTACGCCCAGAGCCTGATAAACAATTTCTCGATCAAGGAAAAAGCCCCACATCTTGCCATCTCTGTGGACATGCTTGACACCGGGATCGACGTGCCGGAGGTAGTGAATCTGGTTTTCTTCAAACTGGTGCGTTCAAGGACAAAGTTCTGGCAGATGGTGGGACGTGGTACCCGGCTGTGCCCGGACCTTTTTGAACCGGGAAAGGACAAACAATTCTTTTATCTTTTCGATTACTGCCAGAACCTGGAGTTCTTCAGCCAGAATCCGGAAACCACTGACGGTGCACTGGGAGATTCGCTTGGCACACGGCTGTTCAAATCAAGACTTGAATTACTCTCCGAGCTGGACAGGAAACTTGAAGTTGACATTGATTGCGAAATCGGCAAGGAGACCCAGGAAATATATGGTGAACCAAAAACAGAAGTTGAAGTTCGCCGCTCGATTGCCGAAATGCTGCACAGTGAAATTGCCTCGATGAATCTGAATAACTTCGTCGTGCGTCCCAGGCGGAAGCTAGTCGAGAAATACTCAAGGTCTGAAGCTTGGTTAAAGCTGTCCAGCGAAGCCCTCTCCGAGCTTTCCCATGAAGTTGCAGGTCTGCCTTCGGAACTGCAACCGGAAGCAGAAGAGGCAAAACGTTTTGATCTACTGGTCCTGAACCTGCAGCTGGCTTTACTGCGTGCAGAGCCCGCCTTTGAGCGCCTGCGCAACCAGGTAAAAGATATCGCAGGTCTGCTGGAAGAAAAATCGGCCATCCCGATGGTACGTGACCAGATGGCTCTGATTCTGGATGTGCAGACTGATGAATGGTGGGAGAATGTCACAACTCCCATGCTGGAAACGCTTAGGCGGCGTCTGCGTGCCCTGGTAAAACTGATAGAGAAGCACCGCAGAAAGCCTATTTACACCGACTTCGAAGACGAAATGGGCGGCGAAACCGATGTAGAACTGCCGGGCTTTGCTGCAGCCGGAGATTTCGAGAAGTTTCGCGCCAAAACCAGGGCTTTCCTCCTGGAACATCAGGACTATACCGTCATCCATAAGCTTCGGATGAATATGCCGTTGACTGCAACTGATCTTGATGAACTGGAGCGGATACTCTCTGAAAGTGGGTTGGGAGAACCAGAAGAAATTGCCCGTGCCAAAGAGGTGTCACATGGACTCGGTCTTTTCGTGCGTTCACTGATAGGGCTGGATAGGCAAGCTGCAAAACAGTCGCTGGCCATATTCCAATCAGGCAAAACACTGACTGCAAACCAGATAGATTTCGTAAACCTGATTATTAATCATCTTACCGAACACGGAGCAATAGATGCTGCGTTACTTTACGAATCACCTTTTACCGACCTTACGCCACAGGGTCCTGATGGGCTTTTTACCTCGGCTCAAGTGGACGAGTTGATAGCAACACTGGAACAGATAACAGCAACAGCGCTTGCGTTCCCCTCCCCACAAATAATTACTGCTTGAGGGTTTTTGAACTGCTTAAGATAATTCATAAAGGAATTGTCTCCGCACTGCGTAGACAATTGAGCTGAACATACTTCAGGTTGCTCAGCTACCATGAAGAAATTCCATAAATTGTGCAGCAGCCTGCTGCACAATCAACCTGCCCCCGTCGCCAAGCTGTCCTATGGAAAAGTCTCATCACTGGTGAGAGAATTACCCTGAATGCAAAACCTCCTCTTTATAAGTAGCTGACAAAAATTGACAAGAGAACCTCGAAGGAAAAAGGACGGAATATAGGCAGGAAATTGTCGCCGCAGTGAGGCGACAATTGGCAGCCGGTATTAAAGGGTCTTTCTAAGAGAAAAGCCTGCGTCGAATGATCCAGTTTTCGGAAGTATTCCCGGAAGAAGAGATTGTCGTGACACTGTCACGACAATTGAACTGGCCCTATTTCTTAGCTTTCTTCCCCAAAACAGGTGTTAACAAACTGATTTTCTAATCTAAAGAATAAACTAAGAATGATAAAAATATAACTTCTAAATTTCAGTTTGGGAATTGATCTATAGTTCCATTTCCCTCAATAACCATTCTTGGCAACAAAACCCCTCGATATTATATTTGAATCATTCCTAACCTGATAAACAAACTACCACCTAACCAATTTTTTCTACCAAAATGCGAAAACTTATACTCTATTCGCATAGTATTGGAATTAATGCATTTTTCCAGAACCGAACTTCAAACAATCGCAGAACTCGCAAAAGGCAATACCTCAATAAGCACCGTAGCCAAAGCTCTCAATAAAAGTGAAAAGCACATCTACCGAATTGTGCAAAAGCTTGAAGAAAAAGACCTTGTAACCCTCTCATTTGGAAAAGTTGTCCCAAGGAAAAGCACCTTGATGGTCAGGTTGACCCGGATTCTCGATTCGTACCCGAATTTTACACCTGTTCTTGCAGATTCCGGAATCCCGATACTCGCCTCTCTGCTTGAAGCAAAAAGTGTGGATGAAATCACTGAAGAGACAGATGTGAAAAAGAGTACGGTCTATGCTTTATTGAAAAAAGCCTTAAAGATAAGCCTGGTAAAAAGAGATGGGGGGCGTTATGTACTCAATGAAAGGATCTGGGGAGAAGTGCCAGACCTGCTCAGGGAAATAAGGGATATCGAAAGGCTGCTTGACCCGCGAGTGCCTTATAATTCGGTAATATACTACCGGAACCAGGGTGGGGTCATTTTTTCCAATAAGTATGGCGGGGATTCTGGAAAAAAGACGGGGTTTTCGGTCTTTGAAAAAGAAGGGATCAAACTCCTTTTGCCAACTACCTATTACTATTATTCGGATAAAGAACCGGAAAAAAAGCTCACAAAAGAAGATATTTTCCAGCATGCGCTTTATGTTGCAGAAAAAGAAGCTTCTGTAAGACATTTCATATTCCTTGCACTGTTCTACTGTAAGTTTGAGGAAGAATTGAAAGGTGTGAGAAACGACATAGTTGAGAATTTGAAGCTTATTTTGCAGGGGGAAAGGATCAGGGGGTATCCTGCTTTTGAAGAAATAAAGGAAAAGGCTGAGATGTATGGGATTGAGATCAAGGAAGGTAAGCAACAATGATAGAGAGTGTAGAGGAAGTCTGGAGACTTTTTATATAAATTGATGATCTCCTTGCCGGTACTCCTGAACCTGATAAACTTGAAATTTTTGTTATCGGTGGAACTGTGCTGCTCCAATGAAGATGTTTTCCTGTTCAAGATCATGACTGAAAGGAGTGGGGACATTGAAGATTGCATTTCTCTAGCAAAAAGAGGCGTCGTATGGGAAATTATTCTTGATGAACTTAAAAACCAGATCAAATTAAGTGGACAGAATGTCTGGATAACCTGGGTAGGAGAAAGACCTGGCATACTTGCAGACGAAGGACTCTATATCCCAATACTTGAAGAAGTGGAAAAATTGAGCGAAGGATATTATGAGAACGAATTAAGAAAATACCAGGGTTAAAAAGAAATATCAGTCGGCTTCAGCATCATGTGAAAAAATGATCATATACATTATATAGAATATGGCGAAAATTCCACATTAACTGGAAAAAACAGATACACACCAACAGAAAATTTTCCAGCTAAATGAGAAAAACCTCGAATAATTCGCATTTTACTGGAAAGAATAAGTTTCAGGGGTTATTACACTGACTTCTTTTTTGCCACAAAAATACAGTGTCTCCGTCAATGAACCAGCCGAAATTGTATACCCCATCAAAGGATTCTACATGGACCGTTGCTCAAAGCACTTGAAAAGGAGCACGTATTTTTCAATCTGATCAATGTTGTAGCCGTGGGTGTGGTAATAATATTTATAATCTCATTAAGTGTATCCACAGAACTGATGGTAGACAAACTGGCTGCAAATAAAATCAATTTGCCTGTTGAGCGTATTTTCCAGGTCCACGAATCCCCCTGCAAAGTAGTTCTGGCAATAACCGGAGGCGGGGCTGAGATTATCGGGGAACTTCTCCGCCACGGCAGCGGCTCTGCAACTGTTCTGGACGCGGTTGTCCCGTACAGTACAGATGCAATGGACCGCTTCCTCGGCAGGAAGCCTGAAAAGTACTGCTCGGAAAAAACTGCACGGCTGATGGCGATGGTCGCTTACCAGCGGGCCATGGAACTGTCAAAAAGCTCCGGCGGAACTGCAGCCCAGGATGTGATCGGGATCGGAGCGACCTGCAAGCTCAGGGCTGCAAACGAGCGGGAAGGGAGAAAACACGAGGTCCACGTTGCCATCCAGGCAGCCTGTAAAACAGGGGTCTGCACCCTTGGACTGACAGCGGACAGGACACGGGAAGAGGAAGAAAAGATTGCTGCGCTCCTGATTTTCAATATACTTGCCCGCCACTGCGGCGTTCCTGAAATCGATTTGCCTGACGGGATCGGGTCCGGAAAAGAAAGAGAAGAAGGGACAGGAGAGAAAATTATTGAAAAATATGCCTCCGTTTCCGGGCCTGTCGGAGATCTCCTGAAACAGCAGAGCTGCACCCCGGAGAGTTCCTGCAAAACAGCTGGAATGGTAAGGATCAATTTTGATGAAGCAAAAGCTCCCGAAGAAATAAGGCTCGTATTCTCCGGCTCTTTTGACCCCTGCCACAAAAACCATGTTTTCATGGCAGAGTGTGCTTCGAAAAAATATAATGCACCCGTCCACTTTGAAATCTCTTTGACGAATGTTGACAAGCCGCCCATAGATTTTATCTCGCTGAGCCAGAGGCTTGACTCGTTAAGGAAATACAAAGACGGAGCCTTCATGGGTGGCGTTTGCCTGACCAATGCGCCGCTTTTCCTACAAAAAGCTGACCTTTTCCCGAACAGCACCTTCATCATCGGGGCAGATACTTTCAACAGGCTGTTTGATGAAAAATACTATGACGGGGCAGTAGATACACATGCCATTATAAGGAGTTTTAAGGAAAAGAATGTACGGTTCATGGTGTTTCACAGGAAATCAGTTGAACTGTCCATCAACCCTGAGATTCTTGAGTTTTGTGAGATTATCCCGGTTGACGAATACGAAGACGATGGGACATCGTCCAGGGAAATAAGAAGGAAGCGCGAAAATAAATGAGATTTATCCCAAAGTAAGAAGTGAAAAAATCAGGATGAAAGGAAATAGTATGGTTATTCCAGCATCCATTTCCATACAGAGTTAATGATTATTGTTTTCTTTTCCCCGTTTTCGTCTGGGACCTCCACGACTCCTTCATCGTCCATGGTAAGGATAAGCCCCTCGTTAAGCCCGTATTCTTCCATAGCTGCCAGGAGCCCGAGGACCTCCCGTTCTCTTACTGCCGGGCTTCCGAAGTAGACCGAGACCTGAACCGCAGCCGTAACAGCCTGGCTATCTGGTTCGGTTATAAGGAAATCGCATTCTCTCCTGTCCCGGAAGTATGAGACCTGCTTTCCCTGCCTGAGCAGTTCAAGAAACACAAGGTTTTCAAATCTTAATCCCAGGCTGTCCGGATAATTGGGGTATACTGTCTTGAAGAAACCCGTATCTCCGGCATAAATTTTACAGGGGGCATCTTTTTCATTTTTATTTTCATTTTTATTTTCATTTTCTTTTCCGTCTTCGGATGAGTGATTAAACATAGGGACCCGGTACAGCAAAAAAGCCTCTTCCAGATAGTCAAGGTAGCTGCGGATAGTATCCTCACTGTCGATACCACTCACTTTTTTCAGGGTTTCGAGTGAGTACTCCGATGCCATGTTTGAGATAAGGAAAACTGCAAGTTTTTTCAGCCCTTCTGCATCCTGAATATTATGTCTTGCAATAACCCCTGCCTGCAGAGTTTCCTCGAAATACTTCCGGGAAAGTGTGGAATTTCCATCTTTTATTACGCAGGGGAAGCCGCCGTTTTCAAAATAATGCAGGAACAGGCACAGCATATCATCGCAACGGGAAGGTGTGAGAAAGTTCGGCTTTGGGACCCTGAGGCCTCTCAGATCAAGGTATTCTTTAAAGGAAAAGGGCAAAAGTTTGAGGACTCTGGTCCTGTCTGCAAAGAGTGACGAAACCTCCTGACTCAGGATACTTGCGGAAGACGAGGTTACAAAGACTCCTGCCCCTTCTCTGTTTAGCCTGTCAACCCAGCTTTCCCAGCCGGGGACATTATGAATTTCATCAAGGAAATAGTAGATCTGCCCGTCCTCATTTTCATTCTCTTTTAAGTAAACTTCAGCCGCAATTCCCTCGATTTCCTGAAAACTTTCAGGTTCCAGTTCTTTAAACCTGCTGTCTTCAAAATTAATGTAAACCTTCACACCCTGCAGAAAGCTTGCGACCTGCCTCAGGAAAGACGTCTTGCCTGCATGGAGTGGACCATAGATCAAATTGATCTCATGTCCATCCAGGCAGGGGGAAACTGGAATGTTGCGCTTGATTATATCAGAGGGGCTTTGGAAGAAGGTTTTATGGTCAAGAAACAGGGGAAGAAGTTCAGGTCTTTGCATATGATCAGAATAATTTGGGAGGTAAAACTATATAGTTATTCTGGCACAGATCTTCTCTTCTGAAAAAAAACTTAATACTTACTGATTCTTAAGAAGGAGAAAATGCAGTCTTATTTCTAATTAAACGGGTGCAGTCATGTGATTTCATTTTACAGATACTGGAAAATGTGTTTTTGGCTTCAAAATAATTGAAATTGCTCCAGATTACTGCTTATTTTCAAATTAGCAGTTATATGAACGTCTCTTTGAAAAATAGATTTTAATTTAACGTCTTAAAGCTAGAGCAAGAAACAGGCATCATACTAATAAAAATTTATATGTTGGGGGATAAAAATAAAGATTATTTAATAGACTCCTTAGACAGACCCGGTCGGTTGAAGGCGGGCAAACTTTGGGAAAATGTAGTATAATTTGTTATGAAAAAACATATAATTTTATTAATTTTTCCAAAACCTATCCGGAACTTTCAATCCTTTTTAGGTTCATATATCGTTTTCTTTTTTCCACATCTTGTACACACAAAATACTTTTCTTTTACATTTGAAGCATAGATGTTCAAACCTCCACTTCTTTTCCATTTATGAAACCCTATAAAGCACAAAATGCTCCTCTGTAGAGGTTTTCCGGAAACTCTGGATGGAGCCCTGTAAGCCAAGTAATCAACCTCATATTAATGAATTTTTATGGGAAGGAGCGTAAAACCCCGAAGTCTTCAGCTTCGTGGGATATAAGCGTCAACTTCCTCACGTTCTGATGTTATTGATTCTGCAAACTTATTTCTATTTTGAAGTCTCTCATTCCATGCTGATTTCCGAAGCGAAAACCAAGCAAGGACTGAGGTATTTTGCTGTCACCAC